>CALVNU010000006.1 GCA_944349915.1 uncultured Clostridia bacterium
ATACCATAAAAGACTATACTAAAGATAACTAAACACTTTTAACAAGTCCTGTTGCATTTAATTTTTCACTACGTGGGATATTTAAAACTTTAGAACAAATACCATTTTTATCAATGTTTGAAAAAGAATAAAAAATTAATAACATTTAAAAAAATTTGTCAAAAATATTATAAAATCATTTGGCTTAAAGTAAACTCCAACTGCTATAATATCCATAAAATAGGAGGTAAAAATGAGCGGATATATCACAAAACTAGATAAAAATGTAAAACGAGAAAAGGTTAATTTTAAAAACCGATACGGACTAAAGGTTGTTGCCGATGTTTATTATTTAGCCGATAGCAATCTTAACGAGCCTCGCCCTGCTCTTATTGTAGGAGCACCTTACGGCGGTGTAAAAGAACAAGGACCATGCGTTTATGCAAACGAACTTGCAAAGAAAGGTTATATAGTGTTGACTTTTGACCAATCTTTTATGGGAGAAAGTGCTGGCATGCCAAGGCATGTGTCCTCTCCAGACATATTTGTGGAAAACTTTTCTGCTTGCGTAGACTTTTTAGGACTGCAAAAATATGTTGACAGAGAAAAAATTGGAGTTATAGGAATTTGTGGCTCTGGTGGATTTGCCTTGTCGGCAGCACAATGTGATACAAGAATAAAAGCGGTTGCAACGGCAAGCATGTATGACATGAGTAAAGCATGCAGATTAAATATGAATAAAAAACAGTTACAAGCAGAAAAAGAAAGACTTAGCCTTCAAAGATGGGAAGATGCTAAAAATGGGTATCCAGAGTTTATACCAGCCTTTCCTGACCATCCTTTAGACAAAGTTCCTACTTCACTTACCGAGCCAACTGCAGAATGGTTTAGATTTTATGCAATAAAAAGAGGCTTCCATAAAAATGCACGCGGAGCATTTACAACCACAAGCAATCTTGCCATGTTGAATTTTCGGCTGTTAGACTATATTGATGAAATTTCACCACGCCCTATTTTATTTATAGTTGGAGATAGGGCTCACTCAAAATTTTTTAGCGAAGAGGCTTATGAAAAAGCAAAATCTCCAAAAGAACTTTATGTAGTCAAAGATGCCGAACATATCGACCTTTATGACCGCACAGACAGAATTCCATTTGAAAAAATAGACAATTTTTTTAAAAAGGCATTGAAAGTTTAAAATAAACAAAAAAAACAAAAGCAGACAACAATTATGTAAAAATTTTGTTATCTGCTTTAATTTATTCTTAAAAATACAAATTTGTTAAGGAAAAGTTAGATGGTAAAATCTTGCCAGCCGGCACTTAGCAAATTGTCAAGTGTAACCGTGCCAGGCCAGAACTGACCAATATGTGCAAGACAAATAGGTACAGGAGAACTGCTTGTATTTATCCAGATAAAGTCGGCAAAGTTATCACCACAGTAGTATTTTTGATTGTTTAATATAAACAAACTGTTTGAGATTGAAGGTTCTGTTGTGCCAACAATAGTTTTATCGGCAAAATTTGAAATTGCATAGCAACTTTCAAAACTTGTTGCATGATTGCTATATCCCACAAGAACAGCGATGTTCTGACCTGTTGAGTGCAAATTGCTTTCGGCACCACAGTTTTCAAAAGTGATTGTTACAGGATAATTTTCACTAGAGCCTGACACTGTTAAATATCCAATCAACCCTCCGACATAATCTGCTTGTGAAGAAACGGAGCCGAGATTTAAACATTTTGTAAAGTTAAACACCGGCAAAGTGTTTGAAGATGATATGGTAAAGTAACCAAAAATTCCGCCAGCATAATTTGAAATTGCAGACACAGGGCCATAATTTTGCAACATGTCAAACACAAATGAAAGGTTTGTTGAAGATTGGCTGACACTGCATGATAGATATCCAGCCACCCCACCTATATAAGAATTTCCAGAAACTGCTCCAGAATTGTTTGCATTTGAAATTAATTTATAACTCCTGCCAACAATTCCGCCCACATAATCATTGCCAGAAACATCGCCGTAATTTGTTAGGTTTGATAGAGGGTCTAATGTTGAAGATGTTGAATTTTGACCGCTGTATCCAATCACACCACCAACATAGTTATAACCTGCCACATTTCCATAATTTGTGCAGTTGCTAACGGTTGCTGGTCTATAATAAGAATAAGAGCCACCATTTATTCCTACAACACCACCAACATTTGATATTGTACCCATAGACTCCACATTACCATAATTAACGCAATTTTCTACAGATACATTGCCATCTGCACCATCATAACTTGCTTCTCCCACAACTCCGCTAACACCATAAGAAGAACTTCCGCCAAGACTTGTGATATTTCCAGTGTTATAGCAGTTGTATATTGAAGACGAATCAAGATAATTTACAACCCCGCATGCAGAACCAGTTAACGCAATAATATCTCCAGTGTTATAAGAGTCCGAAATTGTTCCACCAGTTACACGACCAGCAATCCCCGCAACTTGAGACATACCAATCACATTGCCAGTGTTATAGCAGTTTGAAATTGTTGCACTTGTTCCACCATGAGTATAATGCACAATTCCAATAGCATCACCACCATACCCTAAAATGTCTCCATTATTAGAGCAATTCTCAACCGTATATGACCCTTGCTCTACATAAGCAATACCAATTGCGCTATTGCCAACAATAGTCGAACTGTTGTGACAATTGATAAAACTTATTTCTGCACTTAAGCTCATTACCGTAGCCACCGAAGATGACTGCATTCCCATAATGTATGAATCTGTTATATTTACATCTTGAATTGTTGCCGGTTTGTCATTTAATATCATCACTCCAAAAAGGCCAGCCTCATATTCTGATGGGACGGTGTACATTCCCGAAATGTCAAAGCCCCCACCGTCATAGTTGCCAGAGAAAGATATATACAGTAGTGCTTCTATATCTAACCCTCCAATTGCTGTCCACAAATGTTTTGACAAATCTATATCCGCTGTTTGTTTAAAGTGTTTTCCAGCAAATTGAAGTTTAACTGGCTCGTCAAGCCCCAAATCAATTTCATCACCTTGTTCAACATCTCCCAAATTGTTGTTTACAAGATATGATAGATATGCAAGGTCCCATTCGGATTGAATAAGATATGGGTCATTTTCTGTTCCGCTTCCAACAAAAGAATAATTTTCCAAATTTTTTCCAGAGGCTTTCCAAACTTCTTCATCAATCCAAGATCCCTGCACAGAAGAATTGAAAACGGGATAACCATTGTTCTCGCCGTCAACAAATCCCCAACAAGAATAGAAATTCCAAGGCACAGACCAAGCGTCACTTAAAAACCACTCTTTAGTTTTTGCAAGTGAAGAAATATTATCAAGATATGTGGCTCCTACATTTTCACCACTTCCAATATCACTCATTTGGTTAGCATTTCCACCATAATATGTATTAAAAACTGATAATACACTCAAATCTGATTGCTCTGCCACAATTGCTCCAGTAAACCCATCTGCCCCTGCAACAGAACCAACATTAAAAGTATTTCCGACAATTAAATATGAACTTGTTGATGCTGAATACGGATAGGTGCCCAAAATGCCACCAACTGCATAATTAGAACTCAAGTTACCACTGTTAAATGAAAACATAACAATTGCACTTGAAGAGGAATAATAGTTATTGGAAACTTCGGTAAAATAGCCAACAACGCCACCAATAACAGAATTTGCTCCATTGGCTGTTATGTTTCCACTGCTATAGCAATTTATAATTGAGCCTGCCTTATTGCTGGCACCAACAACGCCACCCAAAACTATATTTCCATTATCATCTGCCTCTATATTTCCTGTGTTATACGAATTTGTAATGCCCCCTACGTATCCACCAACGCCACCAACTGCAGAAATATAAGAACTCTCTGGGATGTTTACATTTATGTTTCCTTGATTAAAACAATTCAAAGTTATATCTTCATTGCTAAAACCAACCACTCCGCCAACAGTCAAGCCTAAATAATTAAAATCACTCGTTGAAGACGATGAAGAAACTGAAATCATGCCATAATTACTGCAATTAGTAACAGAGCCTTCTCCT
This sequence comes from uncultured Clostridia bacterium, assembly GCA_944349915.1. GTDB lineage: Bacteria > Bacillota > Clostridia > Christensenellales > UBA1242 > Caccovivens. The sequence goes on from CALVNU010000006.1 coordinate 4,064, forward strand.
GCCACACCTCCGGCAGAACCTTTTGATCCATAATAACTTCCATTATAAGGGCCATCGGAATCAACGATAAATGATGCTGTTATAGAGCCATGGTTTTCACTGTTATAAACAGATGCTCGACGCTCTCCATTTCCAATAACGCCACCAGCACGACTTTCTGCATCTTTGGTTGAAACCAAAACTATATCGCCATAATTTTTGCAATTGTTTATTGAACCGGTACCTGCCGACATACTGCTACAAGCCTCTCCAACCACTCCGCCAACGCTATAGCCATAGCAAATAACATCGGCATAATTAATACAATTGTTTATTGTGTAGTTGACATAGTCATAACCTACAGATGCAACAATACCACCACCCACTTCTGTTGCATAAATTGTGGAATCTTTTAGAATTATGTTTTCAATAGTAACTTCAAGATTTGGGCTGTACCTATAGTAATAAGTTTGATCTCCAAACAAACCTTGATTGCTGTTTGCTTCACTTCCGCTGGCCATCCAAGCCTCTTCATCCATGCTTCCTGCAACAATCGGCGGTGTTGTCAAATGAGTTATTTCATAATTCTGTCCATTATAGTGCCCTCTAAAATTATCAATTGGGTCCCAATAATAACCGCTTAAGTCTATGTGTGAGGTTTGAATAAAATATTGGTTTTCATAATAATTTCCATTTGCCGTCATATAAGAAAGATAGCCAAGTTCTGCCCCAGAACTGATTTGATAAGGGTCTCCTTCTGAGCCATCACCATCTGCAAATGCTGTGGCACGAATACCGTCCGATGACCAATAGGTCATCTCTTCCAACATATTCAAAATTGGATAGCCATCATTTTGTTCGGTATCAATCTTCCATACAGAATTAAAATCCCACTCTGCGTTTTCATCCCAATTTTGAGAATTTTGATACCACTCGACAGTTTTTGCCAACTGGTCAATTCCGTCTAGATAACTTGCATCACTTGTCAACTGGTCGGCACTGCTTTGCCCTACCGCCAAAAGAGAACTTAAAGCCCCAGCACCATAATAATTTTTGCTGATTTCAACTATGCCAAAATCCAAATCACCAACAATTGCCCCAGCAATTCCACTCACGCTTGAAACCGCACCGATATTGAAGTTGCTGTTAAGGTTTAGTGGTACAAGTATTTTCCCTATTGTTGTGTCATCTATGCTTTTTATATAGTATATGTTTTGAATTGCTCCTAAAATTCCACCAGCGTAACCTTCTGAAGACAGATTGGAAACAGTGCCTGTGTTATAGTTGTTGCTTATATTGACAGGGTCGCCATGAATATATTGCTCATCATTTCCTGATTGAATCATTGATCCTCTAAGTGAAAGCGTTACTGCACAAATTCCTCCAGCCGATTGCAGTCCATCACTACTGCTTGCGTCTATTGTAAGTTGCACATTTCCGCGATTATAGCAATTGGTGATATCGCCTGTTGTATAGTATGAATGTATTGAGGTTTTTGTTGAAAAGTTGATAATCATTCCATAACCATTAATTGCAACAATTCCACCTGCAAAACGATTGGCAGAAACATCTGCAAAGTTTGAACAACTAGTTATTGTTCCTGAAACACCACAAATGCCACCCGCATTATGACCTTCAACAGTCCCATAATTTGAGGAGTATGAAATCACGCCTGATGATGCACCAGCAATTCCACCCGCTCCGCTTTCTGTGCTCAGGCCACCAGAGCCGTCTGTGCCAAAAGATGAAACTGCTCCATAATTTTTACAATATGCTATTCGTCCACCCATTAAATAACCAACAATTCCGCCAACACGATTAGTTTCGCTATTGCTAAGATTTGTGATTTGTCCATAATTCTCACAGTTTTCAATGGCTGTCGCATAGGCGAATCCAATTATCCCACCACCTTGGCAACTTGAAGATGCTGTTGAAGGGCAATATATGTCGGCATAAGATATGCAATTTGAAATTGTTGTGTATATAGTCGTCCAGAATCCACTTTCAGCTGACACTTGCGGAACACCACCTACAATGCCACCAATCTTGCCAGAACCGAAAATTACTGAATTTGTAAGCGTTATATTACTTATAGAGGTTCTACTGCTCCCCCCCCCCCACCTTTCGCATGCAAACATCCGAAAAGACCTGCATAATTTACCTGTGGGCTTGCTTCTGTTCCTACATAAATTCCTGAAATTTCAAATCCGCCACCGTCATAGTGTCCATAAAATTGGGTTGATTCTGTGCCAATTGGCGTCCAGTAATATGCCGACATGTTAAGGTCTGCTGTTTGAAGAAAATATCTGCCTTTGTAAGAAGACGCGTTTTTTGACAACAATGCAAGTTGTTTTGGCGTTGAAATAAGATAAGGGTCGCCTTCTGAGCCATCACCACCTGCAAAAGTTGAGGCATAGTTGCCACTGTCGGTCCAATTTCCGCTGTTGGTTGGACCATCAACTGCGATTGTAGTTTGATTAGGTTCTGTACGATTTACAAAATACAGCCCAACCGCAGAAAATGCCACAAAAATGGAAAGAAGAAAAATCATAACAATTGATTTTTTTGAGATTTTTTCCATAAACCCCTCCTTCTTATAAACAATCAAACAAAAACCAAATATTTGTTTCTTTTTATTTATTATTATATCAAATTCAACAAAATTCAACAAACAAAATTATAAATTTTTCAAAAATATAAAAATATATTGATAGACAGTAAGATGTAACCACATTTTTATAAAAAACAAAAAATAGGCTTAAAACAAGCCTATTTTAAAACTCTAAAGTCTTTGTCATCTTCGCTTTTGTCTTTATCATCTTCAATGTTCAAAAGTTCTTTAAATATCTTTATTTCTTTTTTTGCGCTCGCATGGCTGTCGGAGGCATGAATAACATTTTCACGCGTTTGCACCTCTCTGCCCATCATTGCAGGAATATCGGCTCTAATTGTGCCCTTTTGCGGATTTGAAGTTGACCCAACCATTTGCCTGATTTTTAAAATAGCATCTGGTCCAGAAACAATCATGCCATATGCTTTGCCTGAAGTTATATATTTTTCAAGTGGTGGATAAAAATCTTTGCCAACATGCTCTGCATAATGTTCTCTTGCATGTTTTTTATCATAATTAACAAAGCCTTCTTCATCTATTTGCAAGCCCGCTTTATGCAAACGATTTTTAATTTCCTCAATCACCCATTGATGTTCTGCAAATCCAGGTTTAACCATAACATAAGATTTTTCTTTAGCCATATTCAACTCTCCTTTTTTATAGTAAAATTATACAACAAAACGAAAATTTTTTGAACATTTTTTTAAATATTTCTCACATTTTTAATGATTTTTTGCTTGTTTTTGATGTTTTTTCACTGTTTTTACAGTTTTTTTATTGTTTTGGGTTGAATTATTAGAGTTTTGCCTGTTAGGTTTATCAATTTTTAATTCTGATTTTTTTGCCACCTTTGCTCTATTTTCCACCTTTTTCTTCTTTGGCTCCGATTTTGTTTCTTTAACATTTATCTTTAAATTTTTCTTTTGTTTTTCAATCTCTTTTACAATTTGACTGGTAACACCTTTGTAATTATGCCACCAATCTCTGCTCCACACGCGAATAACCTTCCAACCGCGTGATTTTAAAAATTCATTGCGATAGACATCTCTTTCAACAACAGATGCACTACTATTTATGGCTGTTTGGTCTGTTTCAATTCCTACCAAATACCTGTCGGTACCTTTATCGTAGACGGCTACAGAAATTTTGCTGTCGGAGTTGCCCAGATTGACTTCGGCGTTATAGCCAAGTTTGCCAAGTTTTTTCTGAATTTGTTCTTCAAGTGGCAAAAGCCCTATTGTTTTGTTGACAGTAAGAATGCGTTCGTTAAAACTATCCAAAATTGCCTTAACTTCTTCAATCTTTCCTTTAGAAACCGCCCTAGCATATGAAAGATAACTTCTCAAAAGTTTTGGGCCTGCATATTTTGCGCCATCAACTTTAAGTTCTTCGGGTTCTATGCTTGTTACAACATAAATTTTTTGTTTTGCGCGCGTTATCGCAACATTAAACCTGTTTTCTCCACCCTCGTTTGAAAGCGAACCAAATGATGCATTAACTTTTCCAAATTCATTTCGTGCATAACCAATCGAAAAGATGATTATATCACGCTCATCACCTTGAACATTTTCTAGGTTTTTGATAAACAAACTTACATCTTCGTCATTTTCAACTCGGCTTCTTTCTCTTATAAATCGGCTTCTAAAGTCCTCATCTTTAAAGCATTCTTTGTCAAACAAATCTTCAATACAAGCCTCTTGCTCTGCATTGAATGTGATGATTCCAATCGTCTCTCCATGTTTTCTGGTCTTTAAAATTTGTTTGGTGATTTCTACAACCTTTTTTGCCTCAACAACATTCTTTCGATCCGACCACTTGCCTTCGACCAAAATTCTTTCAATAGGTTTCTGCCTTAAATTTTTTGAAACATTTGGTGCGATTTGAAGATTTCCAGAATAAAACGCCTTATTTGAAAAGTCGATAAGTTCTTGGTTTTTGCTTCTGTAATGATATGTGATGTTTGCACTGTTAAACCTTGAAACTGCAAGGTCTAGCAAACTTTCAACTTCAAGCGCTGCCTGCGTTGATAAATCGACATCTTCATCAAGATTTGCGCCCATATATCTTTTCATAAAGGTGGTGGTTGGCCTTAACTGCTTTGCATCACCTGCAACAACAATGCATTTTCCCCTAAAGATTGAAGGTATTGTGTTTTCGATAAACACTTGAGAGGCTTCGTCAAACAGCACAATATCAAACATATCTTTTTCAAGTGGCAAAATTGACGAAACATTTTCTGGTGACAAAAGCCAACATGGAAACATTTTAAACAGATAATTTCCATAAACTTCCATCATCTTTCTTATGCTCCAATAATTTTGCTTTTTGGAAATTTGATAAAGAAAATCTTTACTTTCAATGCTTCCATTTATCATATTCTTGTATTCTTCAACAAAACTTTGCAAAGCAATCTGTTTTGACAAATCGTTTTCTTCTTTTTTAAGTTCAACAATTTTTGCCCTTATATTGTCAAAATCGGCAGTCATCGCAAGTTTGTCTTTCAACTTATCTTCATAAAACACAATCTCATGATACAGTCTTAATGGCATGATTTTGTTGAGAATTTCCATATATTTTTGATAAGAATTTGCGTTTTTATATGCAAAATTCAATACAAATTTTTGATTTTCCGTCAAATTATTTAAAATTTTGCTAATATCTTGATTTGCAACAAAATTTTCAACAGCATTCAAAATCAATTTTAAAATTCCACTATTGCCATTCAAAAGTCCATCAACCGCCATCAAATAACCATCATCTGTAAGCACATCTTTCAAAAATTCATATTCTTCAAGATATTCATTTAATGCGGTGATTGTTTTTTCAAATTCGTTTGCAACGGCACGCTCTTTTTGCACCATTTTGTATTTTGCAAACGGATAAAGCGGAAACAGCACAACGCTTGTTTTTAAAAATTTTGCCGACTTTGGATATTCAAGCTTTGCAACCATTTTTTGCAAAGTTTTCAAATCATTTTTATCTTTTAACCTAGAAAAGTAGGTCAAAATTTGTCGACTATATTTATATTCGGCGCCATCAAATAGAGCCTGTCTGTTTTGACAAAGTGCGCTTAATTTTGATTGTGCCTGCGCAATAACATGAAGACCAGCATCAAGTTTTAGATGGTCTATAAAAGGATTTTTCTTTTTGTTTTCAATAAAGTTATAATAAAGTTGCGTTTTGTTTGGTTCATTTAAAACAGACAGTGCATCTTTAAGTTCTTGATAAGACATTGACAAAAGTTTTTTAGAATTTAAAATTTGTTGATAAATGGAATATTCCACACTATGTTTGCCAATCTTAAAAGAATTGTAATACATGGCCTGCAAACTTAAACCAAAAGGTGTTGGCTCATTAAGACAACTGTTGATTTCTTCAAGTTTGTTTTCTTCTTCTTTAATTTGTGTCTGTAGTTCTTCAAATTTATCAAAAGCCTTTTTATCCACATCAAAAGCAAGCAACTTGTTGTGAGTTGTTTGACATCTTTCATAAAATCCGCGCTTCTCTTTTTCGGATTCCACCACAAACATTGCCCTGGTGTTTAATTTTCCAAGGCGATTGTATACAACATCGAGCGCAGCCTTCTTTTGAGATACAACCAAAACTTTTTTGCCCTTTGCAATGGCGTCCGAAATAACATTCACAATTGTTTGGCTTTTGCCTGTGCCTGGTGGTCCATAAATAACCATGCTTCCGCTGTCGTTAACCTTTCTTACCACCTGTTCTTGCGCGTAGTCCACATTGTTGATAAGATACAAGTTTTGTTCTTTTCCACCCTTGTGTTTTTTAACCTTTCTGTTTAAAAGTTGGTTGATAGATTCATTTGCAAGATGTTTTTTCTCAAGTTTGGCATAATCGTTGTAAATAGAATTTGCAAGCGAGCATCTGGCAAGCAGACAAAGATTTTTGATTTCTGGCGCTTGTGATGCTTTTGGCTCTGGATATCTGTCAAATGGAAAAATATTTTTTCTTGGCGCTGGCGCAATTTTAATGCCAAAAGAAGCAAGGTAATCAAGCAATTTTTGCAAAGAGGAAAATCTTGCTCTCATACAATCGAACTCTGTTTCAAGTTCTTCAAGGTTAAGTCTTTTTGCGTCTGCAAAAGCATACATAAGCGCCTTGTTTAACTGCACAGGTTCACCTGTTTTGAGTCTTATAAAAGCGGTTGTATCGCTTTCTATATCAATCTCAACAGGAAACATTAAAAGCGGTGCTCGAAATGTGTAGGTTTTAACATTGCCGTAAACAAAAGGATAGCATAAATATAATTCACTTCTGCCAGTTTCTCGTTCAATTTCTTCAATTTCTCGTTTCAAAGTTATAAGGCTTTTAACTTCGCTCTCAATCGCTTTTTTTACAGCATCTTTATGTTGTTTGTCGGCCTTTTTCTTTGCTTCTGGATCGCTGTTATCAAGCGTGTTCTCATCAATTTTAACATTCTTTTCAAAAACATCTTTGCGTGATTTGCCAATAAGTTCAAAAGAATCTCCCCTGCCATTCCAGAGGTTTTCAATAAGTTCATTTGCAAGTTCTTGATTTTGATAAAGAAGTTTGCCAACATCATAACCATTTTTTTTGCTAAAAGTTTTTAAATACAAACTTCGATTTTTTCCGCTTATTTCAATCAAGCGCTCTTTATAATATGTATAAATGCTTTTCATAACAAATTCCTTTTATAATTTTATTTTACAACAAAAGGTTGTAAAAAACAACAAAAAACTCTCAAAATTTGAGAGTTTTATATTATTTTTATATTGATATTTTAATTTATCCTAACTTTTATACGCTTTATTTTTTCAAAGCGTCATGCCCTTTATAAATGGCTTTTTTGCCAAGTTCTTCTTCAATGCGCAAAAGTTCGTTGTATTTTGCAACCCTTTCACTTCTGCATGGCGCACCTGTTTTTATCTGCCCGCAATCCATCGCAACAACAAGGTCTGCAATAAAGGTGTCTTCGGTTTCTCCACTTCTATGAGATACCACTGCAGTCATTCCATTTTTGTGAGCAAGTTTTATTGCTTCGATTGCCTCGGAAAGAGAACCAATTTGATTGACTTTAACCAAAATTGAATTTGCACATTTTTCATCAATTCCCTTCTTAAGTCTTGCAGGGTTTGTAACAAAAAGGTCATCACCAACAAGTTGAATTTGTGAGCCCAAAGTTTTTGTAAGTTTTGCCCATCCCTTCCAATCTTCTTCGGCAAGCCCGTCTTCGATAGACACAATAGGATATTTTTTTATCCATTCTTGATAAAGTTTTATCATTTCATCTGCAGAATAAATTTCTCCCGTCTTCCAGAAATAATATTTGCCTTTTTGCCCTATTTTTTCTGCCTCATCAAACATTTCGGTAGAGGCAACATCCATTGCAATGGCAACATCTTTGCCTTTTTTTAGTCCAGACTTTTCAATTGCAAGCACCAAAAGTTTTAAAGCCTCTTCATCGTTTTTAAGGTTTGGAGCAAACCCTCCCTCATCACCAACGGCAGTTGAAAGTTTTTGCTGTTTCAAAATGCTTTTAAGATTGTGATAAACTTTTGTCGACCATTCAAGTGCCTGTGAAAAACTTTTTGCGCCAAGTGGCATAATCATAAACTCTTGGCAATTCAAATTGTTGTCCGCATGTTTTCCGCCATTCAAGATGTTGAGCATTGGAACTGGCAAGGTTGTGCCCTTTCCGAGATATTTGTAAAGACTTTTGCTATCCGCTTTGGATGCTACAACCGCTGTGGCAAGCGAAACACCCAAAATGGCATTTGCCCCAAGATTTGTTTTATTTAAAGTGCCATCAAGTTCTATCATTTTTTTATCAATGGCTTTTTGGTTGTATGCATTCATGCCTACAAGTTCTTTTGCAATAATTTTATTGACATTTTCTACTGCCTTTAAAACAGATTTGCCGTTGTAATAATTTTTGTCGCCATCTCGAAGTTCGCATGCTTCAAACGCACCTGTTGATGCACCCGAAGGAACGGATGCTCTGCCCATAACACCATTTTCAAGTGTTACATCAACTTCAACAGTCGGATTTCCCCTACTGTCAAGAATTTGTCTTGCATGAATTTTTTGTATTTTTATTTCTTTCATATTTCTCTCCTTGTTTTTTATTTTAGCAAGTTTGGTTGAAAAATAAAAACAAATTAACATAAAACCATAAAAAAATCTTTATTTTTTTAAAAATAACAGCAAAAATAGCAACAAAATGTTTAAATTGTTTTTTATTTTTTTGATAAATGTGTTATATTTAAAATATAAATGGAGGTTGGTATGGATAAAAAACTTGAGCCACTTTTCTCGCCTTGGAAAATCGGAAATGTGGAAATCAAAAACAGAATTGTTCTCTGCCCAATGGGCGGAACTTCTCTATTTGGATGGATGGAGCCACATCATCTAGACAAAGACGCTTGTGATTTTTTTCTGGATGTTGCAAAAAATAATGCAGGGCTTATTATTCCAGGAATTGCACCACTCAAAAATATAATGGGCGGACAATGGCTATATAAGTCAAAGCGAACATTCAAAAAATTACAAAAATATATGGAAGAAATTCACAAAACAGGAGCAAAACTCTTTGTTCAATTAACTGCTGGATTTGGAAGAAGTTTTTCAATTCCAAATTCAATGAAGTCAATTATAAAGTCAAAATTTTTATCAAAACTTGTAAAACCTATCATAGATTTGCCATATTTATGCGCAAGTCCTTCAAAACTGCCATCTCGTTGGCTTGAAGGTTACACTTGCAGGGCTTTAACTAAAAAAGAAATTGAAAAAATGATTACCGCTTTTGCAAAGACTGCCCTTTTATGCAAGCAGGCAGGCGTTGACGGAGTTGAAGTTCACGCTGTACACGAAGGATATTTGCTTGACCAGTTCACTTTAAACTACACAAACAAGCGTACAGATGAATATGGCGGAAGCTGGGAAAACAAATATCGCTTCCCAGTTGAAGTTGTAAAGTCAATCAAAAAAGAATGCGGAGAAGACTACCCTGTCAGTGTGCGTTTCTCAGCCGTGTCAAAAACAAAGGATTTTTGTGAAGGAATTTTGCCTGGCGAAAAATATAAAGATATCGGCAGAGATATTGAAGAAGGCAAAAAGGCTGCAAAATATTTGCAAGATGCTGGCTATGATATGCTCAACACAGACAACGGAACTTATGACGCTTGGTATTGGTCTCACCCTCCTCTTTATATGCCAAACAACTGCAACCTTGATGATGTAAGCAAGATAAAAGAAGTTGTTTCTATTCCTGTTGTTTGCGCTGGAAAAATGGAAGCAAAAGATGGCGCCAAGGCAATTAAAAATGGAAAAATTGATGCAATGGGAATTGCAAGACAGTTTTTAACCGACCCGCACTGGATTTCAAAACTTATTGAAGACAGACCAGAGGATATTTTGCCATGTATTTATTGCCACAACGGATGTTTTAATTTTGCACATTATAAAGGCGTTGCAAACGACCAATCTTTAAACGATTCAAAACATATGTCAAGATGTGCGCTTAATCCTATGACCATGGACGGTGGCAAATATGATTATCGCCCTGCAAAAAAACAAAAAACAGTTGCCGTTATAGGTGGAGGCGTTGGCGGAATGGAAGTTGCCCGCATTGCCACAAAGCGTGGCCATAAGGTTACAATTTACGAAAAAAGTGATGTCTTGGGTGGAGTGTTTATTCCTGCTGGCAAAATGTCATTTAAAGAGCGCGACAGACAACTTCTTGAATGGTATAGAAGACAAATCAAAAAACTTGGGATAGAAGTTAAATTGAACACAGAAATTACCGACCTTAAACAAATAAAAGCCGATGAAATTGTGATTGCAACAGGAGCAACAGCAAAAAAATTGAAAATCAAAGGAGTTGAAAAAGTAATTGATGCAATTGACTTTTTAAATAATCCAGAACAAGTCAAAGAAAATATTGTTGTTATCGGAGGAGGCTTGACTGGTTGCGAAATTGCATATCAACTTGCTTTAGACGGCAAAAAACCTGTTATTGTGGAAACCAAAAACGACCTCATGGCAGTAAAAGGTTTGTGCCTTGCAAATTCTTCTTATTTAAGAGATTACTTCAAACATAACGACATTCCAGTTTACCTTGAAAGTTTTGTTAGCGAGATTGGAAAAAATTATGTTATAATTATGGATAAAAACGGAAAACAAACAAAGGTGGATGCCGACAATGTTATCATGGCTGTTGGCTATAACCCTGCTCCACTTGCAAAACAATCACGCCATGTTCATGTTGTTGGAGATGCTTTAAAAGTTGGCAATCTTCGCACAGTTATTTGGCGAGCATGGGATGTGGCAACAAAAATCTAACAAACATAATACTCAAAATAATAAAACCACTGGAATTTGTGCTGTTAAAAACAACTTAATTGAAAACAGAAGCAACGTGTTATTGCAAAATTTTTATAAAAAGCAGAAATTTAGCAAACTAAAGGACTGCTTTTTTCAATGTCAATTGTAAATAAAAAACTTTGCAAAATTGCACTCTTAAAAGCAAATCATTTTAAAGTGTATTTTTTCAAGTATAACTTTTGCAATAAACTTGAAAAATTTGATGCTTTTTAAAAAATTTTGTATTGATTTTGCTAAAAGAATATGATATAATTTTACAGACGACTATGAAAAACAAATTTCATCAACACATTGACAATTTAAAAAGTGATATCAAAAATATAGAGGCAATAATAAATCCTCCTTTATATAGGCCTTTTTCAACCTCGCAAATCAAAAAAATCAACAAGCACAAAAACGATGATGAAATAAAACCTAAAAAATACAAACCACCTATACGCAAGCCAAAGGGTTACAAGTTGCTCAAAGCCACAACCGCAGTTGTCTTATTTTTTGCTGTATATTTAACTGGCGTTGAAATACATTTGATGCTTACAAATCAAGCGCAAACAATTGTTGATGATTTTAATGACCAAAACACAATAAAAGATGAGAATGGCAACCAAATTGAAACGGATGAAAATGGACAAATAAACCCATACCCTGTAACCATTGAACAACAACAGGCAATAATCAACAAAGTCAAAAATCAACTTGCACAAGACGCAAAAAACTTTGGTATAACAGACGCAATATCAAGCATAGATTCAATTGATTTTGTAACAATCAATGAAAAAGAAGTGGCTGAAACTTTTTCAAATTATCTATATTCTATCAAATTTACCACTGCAACCAACACGCAATATGAGGCGGAATTTTGGGCCGACTCTATGTTTCAACTTTCACAAGAAGACCAGTCTCTTGTGGATAAACTTAACGAATTTCTCGACTATCTTCTAGACCCAGACAAATGTGCACTTTACAACATTTCAACCATGAGCAACGAAGAACAACAAATTCAAAATATTTTAAACAGCAAAGGCAATCAAGCGGATTATGTTGGTCAAGCGATTTGGGCAATGGCAAATTCTGGAGATATCATTTACAAGATACCAGTATACTTAAGTGATGGAACTGTTGATGTTTGGACGGCCGATATTGCAAATTCGTTAAAAATAGACAGCCTTGGAATAACACCAGAAGAGGCACTTATAGGACAATTTACAAATGGTGAAATTTATTTTGAAAAAACAGCACAATCACAAAACAGCGTTCAAGAAATAGAAGATATATGCAACGAATTTCAAACTAACATATCAAATGAAACAACAAAAATTGCAAACAAAGCAACAAAAATTGCACCGCCTGCACTACTGCAAGATGAAGAAAGGCAAAAATAATAAAATAGGCCACCAGTGCACAAAAAAAGAGCAGAATTTTTTCTGCTCAATTTTTTTTGCTCTTGTTATTCCTTCCCCTCGCCATCGTCTTTATTTTTATTGCCAACCAATTCATAGAACTGCATAGCACTCATGCTTTCTCCCATATAGTTGACTACCAAATTTTCATCGCAACACGCGAAAACTTCGCCTTCAATTTCTGTTACTCTGGCTGGAATGTTTATTTCTTTTAAACTTCTGCAACCATAAAAAGCGCCAAATCTAATTTTTGTTACGCTGATTGGAATATTAATGCTTGTTAAACTTGCACAACCACCAAATGACCATGGTGCAATTTCTGTTACGCCTTCTGGAATGTTAATATTTGCCAAACTTGTACAACCATAAAAAGCACCATATCCAATTTTTGTTACACCATCTGGAATGTTAATGCTTGTCAAACTTGTACAAGATTCAAAGGCAAAAGTTCCTATTTCTGTTACACTTTCTGGAATTTTTACTTCTTCTTTCCATTTTGGGCAGAAAATAAGTTCTGTCATATCTTTGCTGTACACAACATCATCCACAACACAATATGCAGAATTGTCTTCATCTATCTCTATTTTTAGATTTGAGCAATGTCTAAAAACTGAAGCAAAATCAATATCCGTTGCATTTGCTGGAATGGTAATTTGTTTTAAATTACAACTACTAAAGGCGCACTCCCCAATTTCTGTTACACTATCTGGAATGTTAATATTTGCCAAACTTGTGCAACCATAAAAAGCCCATGAACCAATTTTTGTTACGGTTTTTGGCATATTAACGCTTGTTAAATTTGTGCAATCAATAAAAGCACCTTTTTCTATTTTTGTTACGCCGTCTGGAACTGTAACTTCTCCCGCTTTATCTTTAGGACATGAAATAAAGGCAAGACCATTCGAAGTGTTTTTTAAATCAAATCCATCTTTAAGAGAACGCTTTTTTTTTCCCCCACGACTGTTTTCTATCATAATCTTATCCTCCTTCTTTATGATGGTTTTATTATATATCAAAATTAGATAAATTTCAATAGGTTGTTACAAATTAGTTGAAAAATGTCAAGTTTGTGCTTTATTTCATCATTTTTGCAATAAAATTTATAAATTGCGCTTTAACAGATATCGTTCAAACCAAAAACTCAACAAAAATTTTTATTAATTAATAACTTCACATATAATGTTGCTAAAATTAAAACCAACATGTTGTTCTCCAGCAAACTTATCAAAACAAACAAAAAAGAGCAGGTTTATGGTTGCTATTCTGCCCTTTTTATTGTTATCTTTTTAGATTTTTATTTTTGCTATTCTTGATAAACCTTTGAATATATTTACATTTTTAATCTATTTTTTGATTAATTTTTGATATTTTGAAATTTTTGGCCTGTTTTTAGGTTAACCTTTCATCTTTTTGGTTTTTTGTTTGTTTTTTATTATATATATTGAATAGCCAATCAAGAACAATCCCAGCACGCCCAAACATACATAGCAAACAATATCAATCCATGCATCATTGTCGGTCAACAAAACAAATTCGCCAAGTTCGTCAATATTTATAGTGATAACTCCGTTTTCATTTTGACTGTTAACAAGCACATATGAGCCGTTTTGCGTTTTGTGATAAACATATATGTTGTTGCGGTCGGCAAAATTTGGGTCAACTTTTATATTTATAGTTATTGTGCTTTGAGGGTCAACATTTTCGCCATTATTTTCCAGCCAAATATTAAAGGCAGAAATAACTTGATATTTGTTTAGCCCCATCTCTTCGCGAGAGATTGAGAATGTGTTAAAGTTTAGTGCTGTGCCTTGATAAAGCACGGCAGTGTCAAGCGCTTCAACAACCACAATGCTTTCCTGGTCGCTCACAGCACGATTTGCAATTGAACCTGTAACATCTGTTGGCAAAATCAAATTATAATTATCCGCCTTTTCGCCAACAAGTTGTATATCAAAGAAAGTTACCTTCCAGTTATTGCCAACCTCTGCACTTTCAAATCTTGCGCAGTTGTTTTTGTCATAAGAAAGCGAAACATCTTTGTCGACCAAACCTGTAACAACTGGCGTTTTGATAATTGCCGTGCTTGATCCGTCATAGACCTTGTCATAAACAGAGGCTAGCATATAGACATCTTTGCGTTGAATAAGCAGATAGGCTTCATTGATTGAAATTGAATAGTTGATATTTGAAAGCCCTGACAAAATTTTGTAAACTCCTGCGTTTTCTCCGCTCTCACGCGTGAGAGAGCCATACAAAATGTCGTTGTTGATAAGTTCTCCTTCAACAATTTTGTAAGTGAATGCTGGGTCCATTTGGCCATAAACCTTTGTATAGTTTTCGGTTTCGACAACAAGCCTTATTGGATTGATTGTAAACTTACCCTTTGTAAAGACGATTGTATAATTTCTTCCCAAAGTCAAACTGCCTCTTATATCATAATTGCCTGCATTTTCTCCAGCAACACGATAGATATTTCCTTGCAGGCTATCACCTTCCAAAATTTCTCCGCTGGTGATAGTGTAGCCAAGTTCTGGGTCTTGCTCGCCGTAAGTTTTGCTTGCGTCTTCCGCCTTAATCTCTATCACGCGTGGCATGACTTCAAAATAATAAGTCTTAAAATTTATCTGGTAGTTGCTGTTGGTTAGCGTGCTATAAATTCTGTATGCGCCAACATCTTCATACAAATATGGGTCGTTGTCTGTGGTTGGCTTTTCACGATATATTTCACCTTCAAGTTTATCCCCTTCAACAAGAGAACCGATGATAATATAATCTATTTCTGGCTCGGCATCCCCATAATATTTTGAAAGCGTTTGTGGCACAATTTCTATCACCCGCTTTTCTATGGTGAATGTGTTTGAAACAAAACTCAAGCTATAGTTTGCGCTAATAGAAAGAGAACCTTGCAAAATTTGATATTGTCCAAGTTCTTCACCAGCATCGCGAGTCAACGCACCAACAAAATCATCATTAAATTTCAACTGCCCAGATGTGATTTGATATGCAAATGACGGGTCGGCATTTCCATATTGTTTTGAGGAGGCGATAGCAGTAACCTCCAAGTCTTGTTTTACAATTTCCAAACTTCCAGCCACAAAAGAAACAAGATAGTTTTCTCCTAAATTGTATGTGCCTTGTGTGATTTGGTAAATTCCCACATCTTCTCCATTTTCACGAATCATTTCACCTTGAATAATGTTTAACAATATGTCGTTGTTTTTAAGAAGTCCGTCAACAATAATCGCATCAAAATATGGGTCTTCATCGCCATAAATTTTCACCTTTGATTCTGCTCGTAAAGTGATTGGGCTTGGCGTGATGTTTAACATTCCTGGCACAAAAGAAATTTCATACCTTGGGTCATTAAGAGTTTCAAGCACCATTTCATATTCGCCAACATTTTCTCCGTACTGGCGTCTAATTGACAGAGTAACAGGTTCATTTTCCACAGTATTTTTTGCTGTATATGTAAATTCTGGGTCCTGCTCTCCATAAACTTTTGTAGCATCATCGGCAACAACTGTGATAGGTCGCTTGTTTATTGCAAAATATTGATTTGTAAAAATTATGCTATAGTTGGCATTTTCTCCTTCCACTTTAAAGGTGTAATATCCAACACTTTCGCCCTCTGTTCTTGAAATCGCAGAAAGCAAATCTTGTTTTTCATCTTCAAATTGAAGTTGATTATCGCCCGTTAAAGTAAAAGTAAATTCTGGGTCAATTTCTCCAAACACCTTTGACAAATTGTCAACAGAAATTTCAATTTGGCGTGGCGTGATTGTAAAAAGCGCGCCTTGTGCAAGTTTTATATCATAATTTGGATTGTTTTGGTTGTTTAAATCATCTAAATAATAGGTGTATTCACCTGCACTTTCGCCAAGATTGCGCTTTGGCTGTCCAACAAGGCTTTCTCCTTCAAGAAGTCCGTCTACAGCAAAGGTAATCTCTGGGTCTATATCGCCATAAACTTTGCTCAAGTTGTCAACCATAACCGTTAGTGATTTTCTTGAAATTGTTATTTGCGTGTTGTTATAAACATATTCAAAATTATAGTTTGAAAGTTGTTCGCCATCAATAGTCGCATCTAAAACTTCAACTCTTTGTATTCCCGCGTTCGCGGATAAGGTTTGCGCATTCATGTTCAAAACAAATTGGCTTTCTGGCAATGCATTTGCAAAATTTGCTTTGTATCCCACACCGACAGTGCCGTCATAAACTTTGTTTTCAAACGAAATTTGAACAATAATGTCGCGTTTTTCAATTTTAAAATTTCCAGATGTAAAAACAATGTTATAGTTTGTATTGCCAAGCGAGCCTTGCGTGATAAGATAATCACCTATTTCTTCCCCCTCTTGACGCTCTAGCGAACCTGTAAGTTTGTCATCACCAACAAGCCCTTCAATTAAATATGTCAAAGTTGGGTCTTGGTCGCCATATTGTTTTGTGAAGTCATTAGCATAAACATACAAATCTTTTGGAGTAATTTCACATTGTCCGCTTTGAAAAGTGATTTCATAATTTGAATTTGATAAAGTTCCCAGTCTTATTGTATGCTTGCCGACAGTGGTCTCATCAATCACAAAACTTCCGCTAAAACTGTCGCCTTCAAATAGTGGCTCGCTTAAAGTGTAAGAAAACTTGATTTCACTGCCATAGACAACAGTCATATTATTTGCTGTTACAGTTATAGGCTTTGGATTAATTCTGCCAGTCAAGGTTTGCTGGTATTGTGGCAAAGAATATTTATCTTTATCTTTGCCTGTCAATGTTACTGAGTTTATTGTAACAGTTTTTGATAAACCTGCATTTGCATTGTCATAATTTGCAGAAATATCGACCGACACATCTTCGTTGTTATAAATATTGTCTAAAGTGCAAACAATGTTTGCTGTTGTCGTTTTGTCATAGACTTTGTCTGCCACATCGAAATCTGTAAATTTGAGCATGCGTTTGGTTATACTAAAAACAAACTCTCCACTAGCCAAAGAGATATTGTAGTTTGAGTTTGAAAGAGTGCCCAAACTAATAGAATACTGCCCTATTTGTTCACCACTTTCACGAACAAGCGCTCCACTCAAACTGTCGCCGTCAATAAGTCCACTTGCGCTGTAGGTTAATTGTGGGTCGAGGTCACCATATTGCTTTGAAAGATTGTTTGGCGTGATAATCAAATCTCTAGGCAAAATATCTGCGTAACTCTGGGGCACAAGACGGCTTTTTAGTCTATAAAATTCTGCATCACGACCTGCAAGTTCAATCTGGTCCATGTTGTCAACAGTGATTGCTCTTTGAGTGCCTGCAGATGCAACAGAAAAACGAATATCTGCACCTGTGAAGTAAACTTCATGCCCTTCTTCAACACCATCAAAGTTGTAAATTATATCGTCTTGATTTATGTTGGTTGTGCCGTCATACACTTTGCTGCTTACGCCAACCGATAAGATTGATATTTCTTTGACGAATTTTGCATAAATTGTGTCTCCAGCCTTAACAAGATAAGTAAAACGCGTGCTTGTTGACTGCAAAGAATCATTTATATACCAACCTAGAAAAACAAAATCTTCTTTGTTTGTAAAACTTAAAAATATTCTTCTGCCCGCTGTATAAACACCTTCTCCAATAAATGTTGGGCCATCTTGGAAATCGGATAGAATTTTGACTTCAACCTGGCTATCGCTTACAGTAAATGTAACACTTTGACTTTCTATATATGCGTTGTTATAAGAAGTGGCTCTGGTTTTTGCTTTTACAACAATTTGAGCGCCATCTGGTGCATCGGAATTTATGTATAAATAATTTCCAATCACTTCTGCATACTCCATGCCCTGCGTGATTTCATAAACTATTGCATGGTTGACTTTTGAATAATTCAAGAAATTTCCGCTTACATTGTTTGTTTCCAAAATTTGATTTGTTGCATTAAGTTTAACTGTGCCACCTGCAGAAACAATACTGTCTTCATTTGAAAATTCAATTTCGCTTATTTGAGTGTAAAGTTTTATTGTTGGCTGGTAAAGCACAAAGTTGCTATAATTGCCAAGCGAGGTTTGCATAACCGTGTTAAATTCAAACTTTATTTCATTTGAAGATGGGTCGAGTTTTAAAAGTTCTGTTTGGTATGTTGTCAACTCTCTTTCACTATTTGTTTTGACCGACACGGAATTGCCTGCTTGAGAAAGTTTTATCTCTAAATTTGAAGCATTGCTATTATTGCCCGCCTTAAAACTAAATGATGCCCTAGCATAGACAACTCCCTTCTCAATCAAAGCATTGATATCTCCAGTTGTTCTTACCACTGCATAGCCAGAACTTGTTTTGTTAAATAAAAGGCCGGTATCTGAAACAATTGAGTAATAAGAGCCACCTTCATCGGAAATTGTGCTTCCAACAAGCGTGGAGTTGTTGCCATCATCTTTAAAATAATGCCCGAGTGAGTTCCCGATAGAAGCCGTTAAAACATAGGTGTTTCCTGAAACCGCTTCAATTGTGGCATCTGAAGAAAATGGAGCAAAAATTCCAGCGAAAAAGAACATGCTGGCAAAAGCAAGCAAGAATAGTGCTATTTTATATGAGAAACTTTTGATTTTCATGTTCTTTTTCTCCTTTTTTAATTTAGAAACCAAAATATTCCTTTCTTATCGGCTGTACGATGTCTGCCAAAATCACTTGGTTTCCTTCATAAGTCGTTCCTGGTTTGATATATGGATTTTCCCCTAAGAAAGTAAGCAGAGCAAAATTATAATCAGCAATAATGCCAAATTCTGAAATTGCACCAGTCAAATTGGCATCAACATAGTTGAATTTTGTGTTCATTTGACTGCGGTCTATTATTGCATTGCTTTGATATGTAAATAGCCCTTGAATATTGGCATAAAGATTTAAAATTCCAAGCATGTAGTAATCTTTGCCATTGTATGTATACTTATAATCTGCATAGGCCTCTTGTATGCGCTGTTTGATTTTGTTGATAATGCTTTCCCCTACAGAAGCAAGGCCATAATCGGCAAAGAAATCAAGCAGTGTTCCACCCTGGAACTCATCAAGAGTAAGCCAGTTGTACATATATAAATTGCCTTTTATAATCAATTTGCTTTCATAACCTTTAAGTTCTGTTGAAAGGTCGGGCGCAAGTTGAATGCAACTTAAAAGAGAACGAGCAAATATGCAGTCTTCAACTGTAACTACAGGAGCAAATGTGCTATCTTTTTTTCTTGAAATAACAAGTCCGCCCGAATAAGAATTTCGGATAATACATCCTTTAAATGTGGCCTCACTGCTGTTAACTTCAACCAAAATAAAGGCATTTTCAATAATGGTATTATAAATAAGAACATTCTTGGCATTTCCTGTAATTAGCATAAGTTTTCCTGCACCATCAAGTTCCGAAAGTGCTCCATCCGAAGAAAATGTTGCCCCTCTTAAAACAACATTATCAATAAAAATGTTGCTTCGTTCAATCTGCATTTTAATGTAATAACTATATTTTGTATAATCAAGCATATGTCCATTGCCATAGATGTTGTATAAAATTATATTTGAAACTTCATTAGTCACATTGATATCATTTTGAAGCACAAGTGCACAATAGTTGTTTGTTAAATATTGATTGATTTCAAATAATCGCTCTATAACAAACGGATAATCTTGCACATTATACAAATTTATTCCGTTTACAACTTTGAAAGTGTAATAATCAGAAACAGTGTTTGCCCCCGCATATGGAGCAATCTGTCTTGCAGTGATGGTTACAATACCTGTGCCAACAAAACTAACTTGACCTTGATTGTCTACAACAGCAATATCTTCATCACTGCTCTCCCATTCAATAAGGTTTGCATAATTTCCACTTGGGTTTGTTGTGTAATTCATGTTGAAATGATTTACAAACTCGCCATTTGTGTAAAATTTATTTCCAAAAACGCGATAACCACCAAGTCCATAGGCATCATCAATGTTGTCTAGTTCCAGTCTTATGTCATAAAGTTTTGTAAAGAATGTAAATACTTTGCTATAAGAGATATCCGTTCCGTCAACTGAAAGGGTTAATCTAACCTGCCCTGGAGCCAATCCAAGCAATTGATAACTTCCATTGATTTGTCGAAGCGAAGCAACTTGGTCATTGTCAAGTGAGAAAGTATAAGTAAAGCCTTCGGCATCTATTGGTTCTGGAATTACAGACAAATTGACATATTCGCCAACATACATTTGCGTTTTTGTTTCGGTAAATGAAATGCCTTTGATATCTTTGGTATACTGAATTGTGATTTCCCTATAGATTGATGGGTTTGATTTTAAATATATCTTGATTGTTGCAATTCCAAATCCAGAAAATTCAACTGCGCCATAATTATCAACGGTTGCAAGTGAATTGTTTGATTGATAAGCAATTTCTTTGTCCGTTGCATCTGTTGGAAGAACTGTTGCCACAATTTGATATCCTGGGATTGAGATATAGACAGTTTCTTTTTCTATTGAAATTTCTTCCGCCCCTCTTTCAACCACAACTGTAAAGTTGCCAAGATTTATATTGTTAACACTTAAAGCGAAAGTTGCCCTGCCACCATTAAGCGCTCTTATAACTCCATCTTCAAACTCAATAACAGCCTTTGAAGAATCAACTCTGTTTTCTGTTAAATTTGATATAGCAAATTTGATGTTTGTGTTGTCATTTGGCACTTTTTTTGAAAGGTTTAGTTGCAATTCTTGTCCAGCATTTAGATATGCCACCCTATTTTCAAAACTGCCAAGGTCCAAAGACGCTTCAAGCAAATTGTCTCCGCAATAGTAGAATATGTAAGAAACTGATTTTTCTCCGTTTGTTTTATCCTTGCTTGTGAATGTGATTGTAACAGTGCCTGTTTTATTGAATGTTATCACACCATTTTCAACGCTTGCTCGGCTTGTGTCTGAAAGTTTGTAATCAAAATCTCTTATTGTTGCGTCTAAAGGAT
>CALVNU010000007.1 GCA_944349915.1 uncultured Clostridia bacterium
TGGCGGAGAGATAGGGATTCGAACCCCAGGATGCTTTCACATCAACGGTTTTCAAGACCGCCGCTTTCGACCGCTCAGCCATCTCTCCATATTATCTTTAAGGTTTTTTGCAAAATTATAACCAGCCGTGTTTGCTTTGTTAAATTTTTTGCACCTTAAAATCTTCAAGTTTTGATGATTTCGGGTTCATCTCAACTTTTGCATTATATATTATACATATTTTTTTTGTTTTTGCAAGCATTTTTTGTATATTTTTAAAATTCAAAGTTGTATTTGTTTGATGTCCACAAAGTTTAATCGAGTAAGCAGGCTTTTATTTTTTTGCCACTTATATATTGCGACGTGGCAAGTTAAAAAAAAGAATATCAATTTAAGATTGTAAAAATTTTAAGATTTTTTTTCTTGCAAACTTGATTTGTGTTTAATCCGTATATTTTTTAAGTTCTAATCTTTTGACTATTTGCAATGGTGGCTGTATTTTTTTTGTTTTTTTCGCTAAAATATTTATCTTTTCGACAATAAAACGCATCTATTCTTTAATATTTTGATGTTAAAATTAAGCAAGGAGAAAAAATGCAAAGCAAGAGAATGTCATTTGAAGAAAAATATGTGTCTGTTAATGAAAAACTAAAAAGAGAAATATGGCGGGCAATTTCTTATACATCGCCAAGGCGGGTTTTGGAAAAAACTAAAGAGTTGAGCGTTTTGACAAACTGTCAACACCATGGTCTTGAACCTATTATTGTGTTTTTTATTGACTTTTTTGATTTGTTGTTACGCTGTAGGTTTGTCAAATTTGGTGCACAAGAATTTTTGGCGTTTAAAAACTATTTAATTAAGAAAGGTGCAAAAAATTTATTTGAATTTGGCGAAGAGATAAGTGGCGACATATTGCGATACAAGCAAAATGATGTTGACATGTTTTATCCTGTCAAAATTCTGGAAAGAGTTCTTTTTGGTGACGAGAAAGATTTTTCTAAACTTATTGATTTTTTAACAAGCGGTGATTATCCGCAGGACACAATTTTGCACAAGTGGTTAAACGAATATGGTGAAAACAGATATTTGTTAGATTTTTAATCACTTTCAATGTCCAAAATTTTGTCGTTTACAATTGTAAAGGTTAATATTTTGCTTGTTCCTTGTGAAATGGCAATACAACTATTTTCTTCAACAAACTTAAAAAATTCAAGGTCTGGCAGAAAGTTTTTTAAATTGGCAATTGATATTTCGTTTTGACATTTCCTATCAAGCAGTGAGTGCGCAAACTGATAGTTTTCATTTTTTATTGAAAGCATAAACTGATACGGCAAAAGTTTTTGAGGGATTTTTTTGTGGCTTACATAACTATCAAACTTTAAGCCATCATCTGAAAAAAGAAATTTGCTATCAAAAAACTCTGTTTGGATCGTTAAAAAATTTTCGTCCAGAAGAAAGTTGCCGGTAAACACCTTAATTTTATTGCTTTGTGGATTAAATATGGCGAGCAAATTTTGTTGACCTTCAAAAGAGCAAACAATCAAATTTTTGATATTTTTGCAACTATACAAAGAAAATGGAAATTCTATAGATTTTTTTGTACTATTTGTTTTAAAAGTGGCAATGTTTTTACCAATTTCAACTTCTGTGTTTAGGCTGGGGAAAATATGAATATTGCTTGAGGATATCGGCAAACTTTCAACAAAAAAGATGTAGCAGTTAGAGTGATAGGTTACATATCTATAAAAACGGCTTTTTTCTAGTTTGGCAAGGTCTATCACAAAGGGATATGCACTGCTTTTACCAATGGGGTAAACATCAATCTTGCAGGCGTTATTAGATATGGCATGCTCATTTTTGTCAAGAAAAATCTCTTTGTTATCAAATTTAAGAAGACAATCATATTCGGAAAATATTTTATACATATTGTATAATACTCGTTTTTTATTTTAATAATGCAAAAAGAAAGGCGAAAATTTAAAAATTTATTAAAATTGAAAGAATAATGTTTAAAAATTTTTATTGTGTCAATAATTTTCTGCGAAGGAGAAAATTATGAATGGTTTATGGAAAAATAGCGAAGTGGCAGAACTTTTTGCATCTGTTGAAAACATTAAGAAAAAGGGGGAATCTTTAAGGCAGGCTTTTTCTGCGCATGCAAAAAAATATGGCAGAAAACCAAATTCTGTAAGAAATTATTATTATCAAGAAATTGACAGGCTGGCAAATGACAAGGCAAGAGCGACTAAACTAAAAATAGATTTGAAAAAGCATACCAAAAACACAAGCACGGCTTTTTCTAAGGAAGAAGAAGATGGGCTTATTAGTCAAATTGAAAATTTGCTCAAGCAAGGAAAAAGTGTGAGGGGTGCATGTTTTATTTTATCAAATGGCGACTCTACAAAGATGCTTCGCTATCAAAACAAGTATAGAAATGCCATTAAAAAGAAAAAAATGGCAACTAATAATGGTGGAAATATTATTCATTTTGCAACTAAACGACAAGGGTTAAGTGAAAATGACATCACATCTTTGTTTATGGGATTGGTTCGGCTTGTCAAAAGAAATATAACAAGCGAGATTGAACAGCAACAGCAAAAGGACAAAGATATTTTGAACGATAAATTAAGAAAGGCTAGTGTTATGCTGGGCGAAAAAGACCAAGAAATTTTGTCCTTAAAAGAAAAATTTGAAAAATTAAGGCAAGATTATCAAGCACTTAATCAAAAAATGATGAAAGTAAAGTCTGAAAAAGCCAGCATGCTTTCAAAAAAACTTGCTTCATCAAAAGTTAAAGCGGTTATCAATGTCTAACCGCTTTTTTTTGTTGCAAAACATGTTGATTTTGTGATAAAATGCTTTTATGAAAATAACGCTTTGGGCCGAAGAAAATCTTTCACTGGCAACCGACTTTATGTTTTCATCAATAGAGGGCCAAGATTATAATGTGCAGAACATTGTTATTGTGCCAGACAGATTTTCTCTGCTTGCAGAAAAACAACTTTTGGAAAAATCACCAGAAAATATATTATTTAATGTAAAAGTTACAAATTTTTCATCTTTTACAACTTTTTTGCTTGACGGGCTGGGCAAAAGTGGAGAAATGGCATCTGCGGGTGAAAGAATTTTGATTTTGCAAAGGGCGGTTAACAAAGTTAAAGACAAATTTGTGTTTTTTAAGAAAAGTAATATAAATTTCTGCTCACAACTTTTTAAATCTATTTCGCTTTTAGAGTCATCAAGAGTTTTTCCAAGCGATATTGAAAACCAAACTTTTAACCTTGAAAGCACACAAAGCAAATATCATGATATTTTGCTTGTTTATAAAGAATACATATCAATGTTGGGGGAAAGGCTTGACCCAGCACTTTTGTTTGAAAAATTGCTTCAAGAGGATGGACTTGAAAAAATTTTAGCAAACAAAAAGATATATATTGCCCAGTTTGACAGTTTTACAAGTCAAATGTATGAAGTGCTAAAACTTTTTGCGCTCAAAGCCATGGAATTGAATGTTAGCATGGCGCATTCTCAATCAATTGGGAATGGATATATCTACGAAAACGATTTGGAACAAAAATTGCTTCAAATTGCAAAGCAAAACAATATTCAAATTGATGTAAAAGTGGGAAATCTTGATAAAAGTTTAAAACAAAAAACAATCTTGAGAAATCTTTTTTCTTGTCAAATGGAAAAATCGGCAGAAAGGGGTGGATACAAAAGTTTTAAGGCATATTCAAAAAGAGATGAAATTGATTTTGTGGCAAAAAAGATTTCTAAAAAAGTGCAACAAGGATATAACTTTTCTTCATTTGCCGTAGCGCTTGCAGATATAGAAAAATATCGCGTGGACATTGAAGAAATTTTTGATAAATATAATATTCGCTATTTTATTGACTATTCTAAAAATGCTTTTGACACTGTGATTGTGAGAGCGCTTGCATCTTTGCTTTCGGTGTCAACTCAAAATTTTTCAAAAGACGCAGTTGTAAATTTTTTGACCAATCCTTTAATTTCAAGGGTGGAAGATAACAGTGAAAAAGTGGAAGAAATTTTGCAGAAAAATTTGGATGGACGCTGGAAATATGACAAATTTTTTGATTTTTCATCAAAAATTATGCAAATTTTGCAAAATTTTGACAAATCACAATCAAATAAACAAATGATTGAGCAAGTAAAAAACTTTCTCGACACGCTTTCTGCATCTTATGAAGAATATCTTTTGTCGCTAGAAGAGAAGGGACTATATCAAGAGCAAAGCATTGAAGGCCAGGGCAAAGAAGAACTTGAAAAAGCGCTTTCTCTTATTGAAAGCAATTTGGATTTAAACGAAAAATGCGACAAGAGAGAGTTTGTTAAAGAACTTGAGCTTATTCTTTCCGCAAAAGAACTCTCATCGGTGCCAAGTTATCTTAACGCGGTTATGATAGGCGATGCAACAGACAGTTTTTTTGAAAAAAGGAAATGCTTGTTCGTTCTGGGCGGGCAAGATTTGCCAAAAGTTATTGGAGACAATGCAATTCTATCGGATAGAGAAATTGAAAATCCAATTTATAAAAAGGTTGTTAGCCCAACAAGTCGCATGATAAACAGAAGAAACAGGTTTGCTCTTTTCAATCTGTTAAGTGAAGGCTGGGAAGAGATATATTTGTTGTATCTTGCAATTTTAGAAGATGGGAAGGCGACAATAGAGCCAGCGTATATCAAGCAACTAGACGAAATGTTTGAAGAACAATGCGCAAATATATATAACTATTTTCAACCGAAGACAGATGAAGAATGGGCGCTATATTTTGGCAACAAAAGTAATTTTGAAAGTTATTTGATAGAAAACGAAAGAAAAACGGAAGACAAATTGAATATTTCGCCAGAAAAAAACAAAAAACTTTTCTTCAAAAACGATTATTTTTCTGTAACGCAACTTGAAACATTTTTTTCTTGTCCCTTCAAACATTTTGCTCGTTATGGATTAAAACTTAAAGAAAACGATAGATTTGAGTTTGACGGGCGAGATAGTGGAAATATCTGCCACAAGGCAGTGGAACTTTTTGTTGCACAGTTTTTAAATAAAAATTTTTGCTATCAATATGGCATGATTGATAACTTTATAGAACAAAACTTTGATAAAATAATTGAGGAGACAGGGACGAAGCAAAAACTAGAACTTATGTCGGAACAGGAAGGCATGAAAAAATTTTTAAAAATGCAAATAAAAACCATATTAAAAAATGTATGTTTTGACCTTGAAAATTCTCTGTTTGTGCCAGCGCTAATTGAAGAAAGGGTGGAGAAAGAAGTCGATGGGCTTAGATTTGCTGGAAAAGTTGACCGTGTTGATGTGGGCAAAGATTACTTTAGGATTATAGACTACAAAACTGGCAAGCCAAAATCTGTAGTAAAAGATTTGTATTATGGAGACAAACTTCAACTATTTCTCTATTCTGTTGTGATTGGCGAAAAAATAAACAAAAATTGTGGCGGGGTGTTCTATTTTGATTGCCATTTTGATTTTGAAGAAAATGAAAGTGCAAAGTCGATTTTAAAGGGTCTTGCAGAAAATGATGATGAAAATTTGCAGTTATTTGACAAAAACATTTCTAAAAATGGCAAAAGTATGATTTTGCAACTTGCACTTTCAAAATCAAAAGGAAAAACATTTGTTGGCAAAGCAATTAGCAAAAAGCCTCTTGCATTTTATCAACAATACGCACTGGCTCTTGCAGAGAGTTCGCTAAAAGATATACAAAATGGCTATATTGAAGCAAAACCAGACGCAAATTCCTGCCGAAACTGCCAGTATAGTGCAATTTGTGGCTATAGAAAAGAAATGGGCACAAGAATAAAAAACTTTAGTGAAAAATTGTTTGGAGAGTGATATGCTTACAGAAGAACAACAAAGGGTTTTGGATTTTGATAAACAAAGATTGATTATCTCTGCATCGGCAGGCAGTGGTAAAACTTTTGTGCTTATCAAATTTATAGCCAACCTAATTTTATCAAAAAAAGTTCCGCTAAAACGGTTTTTAGTGTTAACTTTCACCAAAGCGGCTGCAAATGAAATGAAACAGAGGTTGCAAAATGCGTTTCTTGCAGAAAAACCGTCTGCATTTTTAGCGCAACAAATTGATGAAATTGCTTCAAGTGATATAAGCACAATAGATGCTTTTTGTGAAAAGGTTATCAAACAAAATCTTTCCAAAACCAAACTAGATGAAAATTTTTCTGTGGTTGATGAAAGGCAAAGCCAACTTTTGATGCAAAAAGCCTTTGATAGAACGGTAGAACAGTTTTCGTCAACAAAAGCAGAAGAATTTTCACAAATTTTCTTTGCTTTTAAAAAAATAAAAGACAACATTTTTTTATGCGTCAAATATCTTTTAAATTATTTTGACAGTCAAGATGATGAAGAATATTTTATTGATTATATGCTAAATAACAGCGAAGAACTTTTTGCGCAGGCATGCCAAAGTTTAAACATGGGCTTGAAAAACAAGTTTATTTCTTTGTCAAACCAACTTTTTGCATTTAACAGTCAAGAAGAGTCGCTTGTAAAATATTTTGAGGCACTTGAAAATGTTTTGAGAATGCCTTTAGCCGAAGATTATATAGAAAATTGCATGCGACTTTCTGCCGTAACTCTTCCAAAAATGCCAGGCAGAGTAAAAGACACTTTTGCCAAAGCACTTTTAAAACCTGTAAGTGATTTATTGAAAAAAGAACTTGCGTCAATTGCAAAATTCGATTTTTCACCAATTTCATTAAAAAAACAAAAATTGAACACTTTGGGCAATGCAATTTTAAAATTTTATCAACTTTTTAAGCAAAATTATATAAAAATTAAGCAAAGTAAAGATGTTATAGATTTTGCAGACGCAGAAAAAATCACAAAAAAACTGCTTGAAGACGAACAAGTTTTGACTTCTTTGCAAGAGAGTTATGATTATATTTTTATTGATGAATATCAAGACACAAATTCTTTGCAAGAGTCGATAATAAAACCTATTGCGCAAAAAGGCATGTTTGTGGCAGTTGGTGATATAAAACAAGGAATTTATGGTTTTAGAAATGCCAATATGGACATAATGCTTCAAGATATTGCCGACTTTTCGGCAGATGAAAATTCGCAGGCGCTTTATCTAAAATCAAATTTTCGAAGTGATAAAAAAATCCTCCAATTTGTCAACTTTATATTTGAAAAAGTTATGACAAAAGACAGCGCTGGAATAGATTATAAAGAAACTTCAATGTTTAAAGGAGAAAAAGAGTTTAAATTTGACGGCGTAGATTCGGTGCAGGTTATCGTTTGCCAAGAAGAAAAGGATTCTCAAGACTATCAAGGTCAAGAAATTTATGACATAAAGACAGACAGCCTTACCACAAAAAGTTCTGGCAAAGTTGAAGCGAGTGAGATTGTCAAAACAATTTTAGACTTTTTGACAAGAAAAATTTATAATCCTCAAACAGATAGTTTTGAAAGTGTAAAGCCTCAAGATATTGCAGTTTTGTTTAGAAACAGAAATGAGACAATGCAAGAGTGTTATCGGCTTTTAACTCAAAAAGGCATAAGTGCAATAACCGACTCTAAAGATGTTCTGTTTGAAAATAACGCCGTAAAAGTTTTGTGCTTTCTTATAAAACTGGCCATTTCGACCAAAGACGATATTGCTTTGGCCACGGTTATGCATTCTCCATTTGGAAATTTTTCATTTGACCAGTTGGTGGCGATTTCTCTTTTAGGTGAAGGCAAATTTTATGAAAAAGTCGAAAAATTGATAAAAAATGATGAAAAAATTGCTAAATTTTATCAATTTTTAAACAATTTTGCCTTTAACTGTCAACTATATGGAGTGATTAAAACTTTAAAACAAACAATCTCGGGTTGTTATTTCTTTGAAAAATACAGCCAAAATTTGCTTGAAGATAGACAAAAAGTTGAACAATTTTTTGCCTTTATTTCTGCAATCGATGGTGATTATAATCTTCAAGCCATTATTGACGGCTTTGAAAAATTGTCTGTAAAAACACCGCAAATATCTCAAGCCGAGAATTCTGTGCTTTTGACAACTATACATGCTACAAAGGGGCTAGAATATCCTATTGTAATATTGGCGGGGGCTGGCGAGGGCATTTGTAAGGTGGATACAAATTCTTACGCAATTTCAAGGCGTTTTGGTTTTGGCACAAATGTCTATGATGAGATAACTTTAACAAAAAGCCCTACGCCTGTTTTAAAAGCGATAAGAGAAGAAGAAAAAAGAAAAAATTTTGTAGACGAACTTATGATTTTTTATGTTGCTCTAACACGCGCTAAAAATCATTTAGTGCTTTGTGGCACTCAAAATGATATTTCTGTTACCTCTTCACCAGAAGAGTGTGCCACATATTTTGATTTTCTCTTTTATGCAATGGGCGCGGGCGGAGTTGAAAGATTGCTTCTTGATGGCAAAGTAAAAGCAGAAAACTTTACAGTCAAATTGACAAGTGATTTGCCAGAAGATGAAAAAATAGAAGAAAAAACAAAAACGATAATGTTTGATAAAGAAAAAGTTGAAAAACTGCTAGAGAAAAATTCACAACAACGACTGGAAAAGGTTGCGCTTAAAACAAATGTTACCGCTTTGTCAAGTGAAGAAGAGCAAGAGTTTGTTTTGAATGGACGAAGTGGATTGTCCAGAGAAGAAAGTTTGCTTCAAGGTGATGCTGTGCATCTTGCCCTTGAAAAACTTGATTTTGATAAAATTTTCGACCTAGAAAGTCTGGAACAAGAAGTTCAACAGCATCCAGAATTGTTTGAAGTGCTGTCTTTTATAGATAGAGAGTTGTTGCTAAAAAACATAATGCTTATAAAATCGGTTGCAAAGGAAGGGCAGGTCTTTAAAGAAAAACAATTTGTGATGAGTTTGCCTGTTGACAATTTTAACGAAAAGCAAATTGTACAGGGTGCGATTGACTTTTGCTGTGTAAACGAAGGTCAAGTTGTGCTTATAGATTATAAATATACCTCACAAAAAGATGACAATATATTAAAAAGAAGATATAAGACACAGTTAGATTTATATAAGCAAGCGCTTGAAAAAGCCTTTCCAAATAAAAAAATAAAAAAATATTTATTGTCGTTAAAATTTGCAAAATTAATTGAATTTTAAAAATTAAGACAAGAATTTCAAAAAAATATAAGAAATTCTTGTTTTTTTATTAATTTTTTCTAATTTTTTAGAGATTTTTTATTAATTTTCTTTGTTTTTACGCTTTTTTTTAATATATTTTTCGCCTTTATTTATAAGCATAAAAGCCATATTGAAGAAAATTATTTAAAATTTTTTTACATTTTTTGAAGAAATTTGTTGAATTTGTTTGTAAAATAATTTTTATGTGTTATACTAATTGCGAAAAAGGAGTGAATTATGTTTATTTCAATGTTAGCAGATATTGACAATGCCATCACATCTTTCTTTACTCAATTGACCGCGTCTATTGGGTTTGGCGGATATCTTGGCATCGCACTTGGTGTTGAAGTATTTTTCATTTTGCTGTTTCTTCTAAAGTCTGCCTTTTCTTATGAAGCGCGTCTTAAAAGAAACCTAATAAAATACAACAACTGGCTTTTTAAAAATAAAAAACTTGATAAGGGCA
This sequence comes from uncultured Clostridia bacterium, assembly GCA_944349915.1. Taxonomy (GTDB): domain Bacteria; phylum Bacillota; class Clostridia; order Christensenellales; family UBA1242; genus Caccovivens. The sequence continues at coordinate 9,610 of CALVNU010000007.1, forward strand.
ACATTAAAGAATTTAGCAACCTTGTCAAAAAGGGCACAAAAAGGGTTGTGTATTATTGGCAACAATTTATTCTGTTTAGAGAAGGTGGCCCAACAAATTATATGTCGGAAGAAAACTTGATTGAAAAGCCACTTAAAACAAGCAGTTGGTCAAGCAATATCAAAAACCTTATTGCTCTTACATCGGTATGGGCAGTTGTTTGTCTGCTTTTTGGCTTTGCATCTCAAGCGGGCAGAGCGTTCTCTCTCAACCTTTTTGCAATTGCATTTGTTATTCCTGCAATAGTGCTTGTTATTGGCATTTTGGCAGTGATTGCCTTGAAAGAAAAAAGGGTTATTAACCTTGACGACATCTATCAAAACTATCACATATTTGCAAGATTTATCACCAACGCTAGCATTGATTTGCCAGATTATATTGATTATGAACTTCTCTTCACTCAAAAAGAAATCACAAGAGGCAATCCGCAACTGCGTGAATTTTATGAAGCCAAAGCAAGAAAGGCAAAAGAAGAGTTTGAAAAAGCAAAACAGAAAGAAACCGAATATGTTGAATATAACTTTGAAAAGGCAGGGGTTGACGGTGCTCTTGTGCTTGAAAGAGCTATGAAGGAAAGCGAAGATTACATAAACAAAAAACAAAACATTCTTTCAAAAATTGCCGATATTGAAGCGCAGAAAGAAGCATTAAAACGAAACTATGAAAACAAACAAAAAGATTTGCAGAAAAAGATTCAATCTATGAAGGAGAGCATTGCAAAACTTCTGCAACAACAGGAAGCAACAACCAACCGTATGGAAGTCACATTCTTGAAAACCAGACAAGATCAAGATAGAGCAAAACAAGAGCAATTCCAATCCGAATATGACCAAGAAGAAACGCAATTTGCAATCTCCAATGATGAACTCAACAAACAGTTGCAAGAACTCCGCTCTCAACTTGACGAGTCCAAACTTGATGTTGAACAGGCAATGCTTGCAGAATATCAAGCCTTCTATGAAAAAGTTTTAAAAGTTTCTATGAATAGGGCAGAAAATAAAGTTAAAAATGAAGTTATTGAACTGCGTAGCAAAGTTGCAGAAAACGACAATCAACTAATGGTTGTCCAAACTCAACTTAAAAGAATGACTGACGAAAACGCAATTTTGAAAGATGCCCTTCAAAAAGAAGGCAAAGAAGTTGCACAAGAGGCATTGCCAGGGCACTATGACGAAAATGGCAATTATGTTTATGAAGATGGCTCTTACCATGACCCAAATGGACTGTATCATGATAAAAACGGAACGGTTTATGATGCAAATGGCAATGTTATAGAGCAAGAAAAATCAAAATCTGAAGAAGAAATTTTGGACAACAGGTTTGGCTCATTTGAATTGCCAGACAATGAAAATCCAGAAGATAAGGCAGAAATTGAAAAGGCTATTGCAGAGAAGTTTGGTGGAAATTTAAGCGAAGAAAAACCTAAAGAGAATGCTGTTGAAGAACCTGCTAATAAAGAAAAAGCAGAAAAGTCTGTTAATGATACAGATAAGACAAACGAAGATGATAACGCTCAAGACAAAATAACTGACGAAAAGAAGCAAGGGGAAGGCTCTGGCGAGGAAGCGCTTTCTGCACAAGAGCAAGAACAAAAGCCTGCAAAGAAAAGAGGAAGGCCAAGAAAGCCAACAGCCGAAACTGAAGAAGTGAAAGTTCCAAGAAAGCGTGGTCGTCCAAGAAAAGAAACTCAAGAGGCAAAAGTTGAAGAAGTTGCAACCGAAGAAAAACCTACAAAAAAACGCAGTCCATACAAGAAAACAGCAGGCAGAAAGCCTAGCGCAACAAAAAAGGCTAGCCAAGCAAAGAAAAACAGTTCTTCAACAAACAAAGAAACTTCAAAGAAAAAATCAACCGCAAAAAAACCTGCTAGCGAGTCGACAAAAAAGGCAAGCACGCCAAAAAAATCTAGTGCAAAATCAAAATCTCCAACATTATCACAAATTAGCAAATTGATATCTGAAGAAGAAGAAAAACTCAACAAAATGAAGGCATTTATCAATTCTGAAATAGATGATGTTATGAACAACGAGGACAACAGTGCGATTGATAAAGAAAAAGATGAAATTATGAAAACCGTTGAAGACTTGAAAGAAAAGGCAGAGAATGTTAAACAAACAGACAAGTCGGAAACCGAACTTTCAAACATCAACAAACGACTTGAGGAACTTATCAAAGAGATTTCTGCTTTAAACAATAAAAAGTAAACATAAAAAAGAACTTTCGTGCATGAAAGTTCTTTTTTACCTAATTTAAAAACAAATCAACAAAGGTTTTTGTAGCCCTTGTAACACATACAAATAGAGTATAAAGCAGAGCGGGAATGTTGCAATCAAATTTAATTGAGTAAGGTTTGGCAAACAGACATGTTTGGCAAAAATAAAACAACAGCAAAACAAAAATTAATGTTTAAAATAATAGTTGAAAGGCTTGGTTTGTGGTAAAAATGCAAGGGCAAATATTTGCCAGAAAATGTAGGGGCTAGAAATCTATTAAAGAGTTATTACATTGCGTTATTTTTATTGTATTTCTTTAAGCGGTTTTACAAAACTTTTGCTTTGTTTATAATTTATTTAAAAATATCTTAATTTATTTAAAAATATAGTCGGCTACCACTTGAAAAAATCTGTTTATTATGTTAAAATTATATAGTTTTAGAGGGATAGGCTTAATTTAAAAGAAGGACAAAAATATGACAAATGAAAAAATAAGAAATATTGCTATCATCGCCCATGTTGACCATGGCAAAACTTCGCTTGTAGATGCACTGTTAAAACAGGGCATGGTTTTTCGTGATAATCAAGCCGTTGAAGAGCGTGTTATGGACTCAAATGCCCTTGAGCGCGAAAGAGGCATAACAATTCTATCAAAAAACTGCTCTTGTTTGTATCATGGCGTTAAAATCAACATTATCGACACTCCAGGACACGCCGATTTTGGCGGTGAAGTTGAACGCGTGCTTAAAATGGTTGACGGTGTGCTTCTTGTTGTTGATGCCTTTGAAGGTCCTATGCCTCAAACAAGGTTTGTGCTTGAAAGGGCACTTGCTCTTCAATTGAAGGTTGTTGTTGTTGTAAACAAGTGTGATAGACCGGATGCTCGCCCTCATGAAGTTATTGATGAAGTGCTAGAACTTCTTATTGACCTTGACGCAAATGAAGAACAACTTGACAGCCCATTCGTTTTTGCCTCTGCAAGAAATGGCGTTGCTTCACTTGACCCAGACCAAAGCGGAGAAGATATGACTGCACTTTTTGAAACAATCTTAAAGCATATCCCTGCGCCTAGTGGAGATGAAAATGGACCAACTCAAATGCTTATTTCTTCGGCAGAGCACAACGATTATGTTGGCAAACTTGCCGTTGGCAAACTTAGTCGCGGAGAGTTGACTGTTGGACAAAATGTGGTGCTTTGCAATTACCATGACGAGAAGAAGATGATAAAAAGCAAGATTGTTAGTCTTTTTGTCTTTGAAGGGCTAAAAAAAGTTCCTGTCCAAAAAGTTGAAATCGGAGAAATTGCCTGCGTTGCAGGGCTGGAAGATGTGCAAATTGGTGATACAATTTGCGATACAAACAAGCCAGAGCCTATGGAATTTGTTAAGATTGCCGAGCCTTCTGTAGAAATGACTTTCATGGTCAATGACAGCCCTTTTGCTGGAAAGGACGGCAAGTTTGTAACTTCAAGGCATTTAAGAGATAGGCTTTATAAAGAGGCGGTAAAAGACCTTTCGTTAAGAGTTAGCGATGGCGAAACTGCCGAACGATTTAAAGTTTGCGGAAGGGGAGAAATGCACCTTTCAATATTAATTGAAAATATGAGAAGAGAAGGCTATGAATTTCAAGTTTCTATGCCTAAAGTTCTTATAAAGACGATAGATGGAGTTAAGTGCGAACCAGTTGACAGGCTTTTCTTGGATGTCCCAGAAGATTGCACGGGGATTGTTATGCAAAAAATGGGAGTCCGAAAAGGTGAACTTGTTGGTATGACACCCCATGGTAAACGCATGAGAATGGAATTTACTATTCCATCTCGTGGACTGTTTGGATTTAAGAGCGAACTTTTGACGGATACTCGAGGGGAAGGCATTATTAATTCAATCTTCTATGAATATCAACCATGGAAGGGGGAAATTAAAAGAAGAGAATATGGTTCTCTTATTGCACACGAAACTGGCGAGGCTGTTGTTTATGGCTTGTTTAACGCACAAGAGCGTGGCGATTTGTTTATTGGCCCAGGCACTGCTGTGTATGCTGGTATGGTGGTTGGCCAAAATCCAAAAGGTGATGATATTGTTGTCAATGTCTGCAAAAAGAAACATCTTTCAAACTGCAGAGCCTCTGGCTCTGATGATGCATTAAGGCTTACTCCACCTAGAAAAATGTCGCTGGAAGATGCAATAGAATTTTTGGCGGATGATGAGATTTTGGAAGTAACTCCAAAGAGTATGCGAATTAGAAAAATAATTCTTGACCACAATATGCGACTTCGTGAAAAGGGAAAGATTTTGAGAGGAGAAGTTTGATGAAACCTGAAGAAAGCAGAGATTTAAAGAGAAATTCAAAAAGGTTGATGTGGTTTTTGCTTGCCATATTCATTTTTGATGCACTGATAGTTTTTACACTTATCAACTATGCAAACCTTTCTCCAGTGCTTTCTGGTTTTATAATTATTGTGATAACTGCTGTTGTATATTTGTGTTTTTGGCTTATTTGTGCTAAAATAGATAAAAAGAAGAAAATAAAACAGGAAAAAGAAAGTTACAAAGACCCTTTTACAAAAAAATAGTTTTTATATCACAAGATTGTTCTATAAATTTGACAGGAGGCTAAAATGGCTAGAGATTATAAAATTCAACCACACAATTTGGAAGCGGAGCAAGCAGTTCTCGGCTGTGTTTTGATTGATAATCAAGTCCAAATCGACATTTTGGCAACCATGCATGAAGCAGATTTCTATTCTGAAGCACACGCTTTGATTTATAAAGCAATGAACAGCGTCTATCAAAGGTCGGTTCCTGTTGATTTTGTAACCTTGACTGCCCAACTTGAAAAAGACAACATTCTTGAAAAGGTTGGCGGAATTGATTATATAATGGCGCTTACAAATGTTGTGCCATCTGCAGCCAACTTTAAATATTATTGCGACATTGTCAAATCGGACTCTATAAGACGAAAACTTATTCATTCTGGGCAAGAAATTATAAAAGATGCATTCGAAAATTCTGATAAAGACAACTCTTTGCAATTTGCAGAACAAACAATTTTTGATATAGCAGAAAAAGAAGGGCGCTCAAGCCTTGAACATGTTGGCAGAACAGATGGACCAGTAAAAAAAGTTATTGACAAGTTTGGCGAAATTGCAAAAGACCCAACTGTGCTTAAAGGCATTCCGACAGGATTTACCGATTTTGACAAAATCACAAATGGACTGCAAAACAGCGACCTTATTTTGCTTGCAGCAAGACCCGGTGTTGGTAAGACATCTTTTTCTATGAACATTTTGGTGCATGCGGCAACAGAATTAAACAAAAAATGTGCTATATTTTCTCTTGAAATGAGCAAGGAACAACTTATGCAAAGGGCAATTTGTTCTCTTGCCAAGGTTGATATGGGCAAAGCCTTAAAGGGAGAGATGGACGCTGAAGAGTGGAAACGAATTTGGACAGCCAGCAAAAAACTTGAACAAAGCGGACTTTATATAGATGACAGTTCTATGACAACTCCAGCCGACCTATTGTCAAAGTGCAGACGCCTTAAAATGCAAGATGGGCTTGACCTTATAATGGTGGACTATATTCAACTTATGACTTCTGGTAAGAAAGCGGACAATCGTCAACTTGAAGTTAGCGATATTTCAAGAACATTGAAGATTGCGGCAAAAGAACTAAATGTGCCAATTATTGTTTTGTCTCAACTTTCTCGTGCGGTTGAGAGCAGACAGGACCATAGACCGCTTTTGTCGGACTTAAGAGATTCTGGTGCTATAGAGCAAGATGCCGATATTGTTTTGTTTATCTACAATCCTGAAAAATACAACGACCCAACCGATGACGAGCCTGGCACTGTTGAACTTATTATTGCCAAGCATAGAAATGGCGGAACAGGAACAGTCAAATTACGCTGGATAGGTCAATACACAACCTTTGTCAACTTGCAAGACAAGGTGGCAATTCAAAAAACAGCAAAAACTGTTCCAAGCAAAATTGAAGAAGCGCCAATTGAAAATATCGATGTTGATGTTTTTGATGATTAAGAGGAGGATATGATGGCAGAAGAAAAGAAATTAAACAAAAAATGGTTTATAGTTGTTGCAATTTTGGTTTTGATTGCGATTATTGTTGTTACAATCATACTATGTTTGCCAGGCAACCCAGGAAGCGCTGTTGTTGCCTTACAAAATGAAAGCACAAATGCTTTACTTAAAAATTCCGACACAAGCAATAAATATTCAAATCTAAAGACCTTGGTTGAAAACAGTGAAGTCAATGTTTATAGCGATGAACTTGCAGACATTGAAACTGTGTTAAACAACATTGATATTGTTGTTGATGAGTATGCCGAGCAAGTTGTTTTGTTTGAACTTAATGATTATTTCTATAACCATTACAAACCGCTAACAAATTCTTTAAACGAACTTCAAACTTACAAAAATAATATTACAAATCAATTGCAGTATGTTGAAGAGAGATTGGATTCTATTTCACAGGATTTCTTAAGAGAGTCGGTTATAATCATACGCGAAAATTTTGCAAACATGTTAAATAAATATGAAACTGCTTTTTATACTTATAACGACATCTTTAAAAACAGTTATCCAGGATTTGAAAATAATCTTGCCATGCAAACTATTTTAAATGCGGTTGCCGACTATGTTGCAGTGCTTTCCGACAAGTTTGATGCGCAGGTAAACAGCGACACCGAAAACACAGCGCTGGCAGATTATAAATATTCTACAACAGCAATTGTTGACGCTTTCAACAGTTTTATCAACGCTTTCCAAAGAAATACACAAGATGCGGTAAATTATTATTTTGACACAAGCATTTCTGCAGAATATCAAACTTTAAACAGTTTTTATAATTTATATTCTCAAACAAATCTAAAACCGGTTATTTCTTCCGCAGTTTTGGGTGCAGACAACAACATTTCATTCACATTGACCTTTGAAGGTGTGGAAGATAGCAATGATGTTTATGGACAAATCAAAAACTATTTAGGAGGGGAATAATGGTTAAGGCAAAAAAAATTATAACACTTGTTCTGGCATTAAGTTTGATTGCGTCAATGTTTGTTCTTTTTGGCTGTTCTGGCACAACGACAGCGCAAATGTATGAAAAGATGCAATCTTTTGTAACAAATGCTCAAGCAGATACTTCTTTTGTTGATGGTAATAACAACTTTAAAAACTTTGAAAAATACAACGATAATGGTGAAAAAGAAACTTTGAATGAAGCACAAAACAAACTTCTTCAAATTGTTATGCCATATATCACAACAAATATTACAAAATTTGATGGCTATACAGAAAACCATGATTATGCAGATTTGGAGCAAAAACTTAACGCTCTTCAAGATGCTTTTACAGAAGGGCAAGAGCGCTATCAAGAGATGATGCTGTTTTCTCAAAGTTCTAGCACAGACCAATTTATTTATAACGGGTTTGCTGTGGCTTATCAAAGTGCCTGCATTGATTTTCTAAACAAAGCATATCAATTTGCACTTTCACTGCAAGACACTTTTGTAAATGATATGAAATTGCTTGATATTGATTTTTCACAAATCACTGTAGACCAAGCCAACTTTTATATTAGCACAATCAAACTGTCGCTTGCAGACGATTGCAGAATGGCTTTGCTTGACTCTATGCAAGGGGAAAAATCAAATGGAACTTCTAGTATAATCTCAAATGTTGAGAACGATGTAGATGCAATTTTGAATATCAATAATGTTTCTTCTACCGAACAAAAAGGTGAGGTATATACAAAATTGAGAGAACTTGAAAGCATTATGGCTCAAGAAAGAAAAAATCTTCAAAAAGCACTTTCATCATTCTCTTTATATGCTTTTGAATATGATTACAATAGCAGAATTAACAACTATGCAAATGAACTTGAAAATGCGCAAGTTTATTATGATGTGATTTACAATTATTTTTATTCCAACATTTTGCAACAGTCATATATGGATATGTTTTTACAGCAACTGGCAACAATTTACAATTAATACAAAGTTTTAACAAAGAAATACAACAATTTATAATAAAAATAACAATTTGCAATTAAAAATAGCAAATTATAACAAAACTAGGAACTTTTTATGAATCAATATCAAAAAATCGCAGAACTTATTTTTCCAGGCGGAATAGAAACAGAAACAATTTTAAAAAAATATCCGCCTAGAAAACTTTCTCAAGGACAAGAGGTTACTCGTTTTGCCCCTAGTCCAACTGGCTATATGCATATCGGCAATTTTTTCCCTGCTTTTATAAGTTATACTTTGGCAAAACAAAGTGGGGGAATTTTTTATCTACGCCTTGAAGATACCGACTCAAAACGCGAAATTAAAGAGGCGAAAGATGTTATCTATCAAATATTGGAAAGATTTGATATTTTTCCCGATGAATATCAAACGCTTGATGGACAAGATATCGGTGATTATGGCCCTTATATTCAAAGTCAAAGGGCAGAAATTTATCGCGCGTTTGCAAAAAAGTTGGTGGCAGAAGGCAAAGCCTTTCCGTGTTTTTGCAGAAAAACCGAAGGTAAAGACGATGTGCTAAAATCTCGACAGGGCAAATTTGAAGAAGATGATGAAAAAGAATATGACCCTTGTCGTAATCTTTCTTATGAAGAAGTTAAGGCTCATATTGACAATGGAGAAAAATTTGCGATAAGACTTAAAACACAAAATGATGGCAGTCAAAGAGTAAAATTTTTCGACCTTATTAAAGGTGAGATAGAAGCAAAAGCAAACAGCAAAGACTTTGTCTTGCTTAAAAATGATGGAATTCCGCCATATGCTTTTGCACATGCTGTAGACGACACGCTTATGGGAACAACTATTGTGGTTAGAGGGGAAGAATATATTTCTTCAACACCAATGCATATAGAACTTTTTTATGTCTTTTTCTTTAAGCCTATTTGCTACTGTCATAATCCACTTATTTGGAAGATTGATGGAGAAGGCAAACGCAAAATTTCAAAACGAAAAGACAAAGAGGCAGATATGCGTTTCTATTTGCAAGAAGGCTATCCAAAAGAGGCTGTTTTGGAATATTTGTTAAACCTTATCAACTCTGGGTTTGAATTATGGCGCAAGGAAAATCCAGATAAATCTTGGCGCGATTATCATTTTGGAATAAAAGACATAACCACAGTCGCACCAGTGTTTGATATTGTAAAATTGAGCGATATTTCAAAAAATATCATTGCAAAAATAAGTGGCAAAAATTTATTTCAAATGTGGCTTGAATGGGCGAGAGAATTTGATAAACCGCTAGCACAAAAACTAGAACAAGACAGCGAAAAATTTGTCAAACTCTGTTCAATGGAACGCGAAGATAGCCCAAAACCACGAAAAGATATTTATAACCTAAAAATGATGCAAGAATATTTTAGTTACGCTTTTGAGAGGCCAAAACTTGATTTTATTGAAGACAAGCAAAACTTTGTTGATTTTATACAGGCTTATTTAAAATCTTTTAATATGCCAAAATCAAATGAAGAATGGTTCCAAAATATCAAGCAAATTGCAGGAGAAAATGGATACGCACTGGACAATAAACTTTACAAACAAAACCCAGAGGCGTATAAAGGGAATGTTGCAAAGGCATGCCTGTATGCAAGACAAGCCATAACAGGCAAAGACAATGGCCCGTCGTTGTTCTATATTATTGATGCTCTTGGCAAAGAAGAAACTTTGCAGAGATTGGAACTTGCTGTAAAAATTTAATGTAATATAAAAAATTTAACAGGTCTGTTTTGTTGATAGATATTAACAATATCAAAGATAAACCTGGATAAATACAGAAAAAATATCTAATCACAAACCTCAATAAGCAAAAAGAGGGGCTAAAAAATAAAAAATTGAAAAATGAAAACTTGAAAGGGCATCAAATATAAAATTTTGGCAAAAAATTAAAAATAAAAGAATAAAACGCACAAATAAAGTGCGTTTTTTTAGAGTTTTCACAAAATTTGCTATGTGATGAATAAACTATATTATGACAAATGATGAAAAATGCCTTGAAATGACAGGTGCAGAGATGGTTGCGCTGGCAGGCAGTGTTTCCATTTTTTTATCAAAAAAATTGACCCCAAAAGAAATTTGCCTTATGCGAACGCTGTTTCAATCAATTGCGTCAAACCTTTCTACAATTGAATATACAGAAAATATCTGTAGAACAAAAAATTTGAAATAAGTTTGGAAAAAATATGCTTACATAAAAATGTTTTTTGATATAACCAAGAAACTACGCAAAAAATATTTGTGTAAATAAAAACTTTTTACATAGAATTTTGGAATATTTATTTTTTACACACTGCTACAGATTGCCAAATAGCGCTGTAAAAAATGGGAGTTTACAAAAAGGCGTATAATTGTTAAGTTTGACCAATTCATGAAATTTTAAAAACACAACATCTTTATATGGCAAAAATATTTTGTCTTTTTTTATTTTTGTGATAAAATATGAAGCGTGGAATATTTTTATGATAAAATATGAAGCAAGCCAGATTTTTGTGGTATAATATTAAAGAATAAAAGTTATATAAATGTGCAGGCATAATTTAGTGGTAAAATGTGTGCTTCCCAAGCATAATTCGCGGGTCCGATTCCCGTTGCCTGCTCCAGAAATGCAAACAAATTATAGCAGTCCTTTGGGTAATTTGATTATAGAAAGTGATGGCAAAAGTTTGAATAAACTTTATTTTTCGAACGCTATAAAAACTAGTACTATAGAAAATAACAGCCAAAGTGAGATTTTTGTCAAAATAAAAACATGGCTTGACCAATATTTTTCTGGGAAAGTGCCACAAGTCAATTTTGAAATTGAGCCTTGCGGGACTCCATTCCAAAAAATTGTTTGGCAATGTGTGAGCAAAATTCCTTATGGAAAGAGTGCAACTTACAAAGAAATTGCAGGGCAGGTTGCAAAACTTTTGGGCAGAACAAGTATGAGTGCTCGCGCTGTTGCCAGAGCAATCGGTAGCAATAATGTGGCAATAATTATTCCTTGCCATAGAGTTGTAGGCTCCAATGGCGCCTTATGTGGCTACAAATGGGGGATTGAATGCAAGAAAAAATTGTTAAGGTTGGAAAATAAAACAAAGGAAATTTCCATTGCAGAAAGTTGACATAACAACATTTGCCATGGACAAAGAGTTTGTTGTTGCTTGTTTTGCAGTTTTAGCTTTATAATTACAAGCAATTTTTGCTATCTAGAACATTCCCAAGAAAAGTTGGCTATATTTATTTTATTGCTGTACAAGAAAATCTTCGATGTTTTATAGATAAATTTATAGTGGCGAGGTGTAGCGCAGGGGGAGCGCGTGCGGTTCGGGACCGTAAGGCCGTGGGTTCAAATCCCACCACCTCGACCAAAAAAGCATATTGACAACCAATCAATATGCTTTTTGTTTTGCTAAATGTCTAATGTTTATTTTTCCTCGTAATATTCATTAAAATGTCTTATATAATTTGATCCAAGCTTATGTTCCAAAATTTTATTAAACTGTTCCATAATTCTTTGAGTAACTGCTTCCTCTGTTGTTTCTTGTTGATATTGTGTTAATTTTTCATATAATTCTTGCTTTTTTACTTGATTATTTTTATCATCACTATTTTCAAAATCTTTAATCTCTTCCAAAATCTCTTTATATTGGCGGTCCATGTCTGTATATTCCGTTATAATGATACAAACAATCTTTTTAATAATATCATAAATATCCTTATAGGCACGATGATAGTCCGATATCTTTGTACTTTGTTTTGTACTAGTATAGAATATACCCATAACGTTACGCACGATGTTTTCTATGTCTTCTTCACTCTTGTTGCTAGAATCGTATTTTTTTAGCACTATTTTTATTATCATATTAAGTGTTTTTTTATTTTTTTCACCCATTTTTTCCGAATAAATCTCTTTTATATAATCGGCAGTTCTTGGATGAGCATAAGGAGGAGCAAAATCATGATGCATTTTTATAACAGCACCCATTAAATTAGCCACCTTGGCAGGAGTAAGAGTGTTTGATTTAGGTGTTTTTAGTATTCCTGTACTATCACCAGGGTTTTCTGTACCGTCACCAGGGTTTTCTGTGCCATCATGGTTTTCTTCCGGGGGATGTGGTTTTACTATGTCATCACCTTCTGGAGGAGTTGGAGCAGTAGGAGCAAGTTCAACTTCTTTTCCAGAAATATCTTTTGAAATATCTTTGATGGTTTCAAGCAATTTTTCATTCATTGGTATATGCTTTAAAAAGTCGCTCAAGGGGTCTGCGATAGCAAAAAGTATTTTGTCATCAAGTTCTTTATCAAGTTGCAAGCAAACTGTTAAGAAAACAGCAAGTTTTATTAATGGTTGTGCATAAATTACTGGCACTTCTATGTTCTCAAAGGCAGAGTCAATGTCGTCGTAGTGGGCATTAAAATAATCTTCTACTTTATTATCAATCTCATCAAGTGCAAATTTTAAAAGATTTGAGTTTTCTTCTAAATCAAAGCCCTTTATGGCATCGGCAATAGAAAGCTCTCCTTCAACATTGCTAGCGTTTTTGATAAGGAGTTTTGAAACGGCGTCTTTATAATATCTTAAAGGATGGCGATCTCCAGTGTTACAATAAATTGTGTTAAGGCTATGATTATTAACAAGTTCCTCTTTTATTCTTGCATTATTTATCAACTCTCTTACTTCACTTACTTTGTCTGGGCATTTGCTTTGAATAGTCGACAAAATCTCTTTTGGCATTTTAAAATCATCATCTTTAAGAGGATTAAGATTTTGATCAAACGATTCTGTTGCAAGAATAAGTTTTTGGGCAACATCAAAAAATTTCTTGATTTGCGCTTGATCTATATCCAAAAGTGTTACAAGACAAGCGCTTATAACTGCAATATCAAATTGTTCAGGTTTGGTGTAAAACATATTTATATTGGCAATAAATTTGTCTACAACAGAGTTATCTAAACTTGCGCAAGCGGTTCTCAAAACCTCTTCTCTTTTTTCACTATCGGAAACACTTGTGCGCAAACTCTCTTCAATATCACCAATTTCTTTTTCAATTTTCTCCCTTTCTCTTCTTCCAATAGAATTAGGGATTACTTTAGTATAAAGTTCTGCGTAATAGTCTCCGTATGAATTATTTACTTCCCTGTCAAGCAATGAAACAAAGTTTGTTTCATAGAAAAGTCTTTTATCGCAAAGCTCATTTATGCAGGCTGCTTGAAAGCCTGTTGGATTTGAAAATAAAGCCTCCACAATGTTTTTTAATTTTTCGTTCATATTTTCCTCCTATGAGAAATATTTTTTACTAGCATATTATATCATTTTTATTTGTATTTTTCAATAGCAAATTTAAAAAAAATGGGCAAAATCCCATTTTTTATATGATTATATACGAAATTTTGCCCCAAATATACACTATTTTATTTATTTTAGCCTAAAAATTGTGCCGATATTTGTGGTTGCAACATCAATTTTTACATCTCTTCCTTCTTCTACGCCGTCTTTTTGTAGCAATCTGCAAATAGTGGAATAAGCAAGTGATGGAGAGTTGTTTTCTTTGCTTAAGTGGGCAAGAACAAATTGTCTAGTACCGCTAAAAGCCAGTCGCTCTAGGCCTTCACCGCTGTCAACATTTGACAAATGTCCATTCGGTCCATCTATTCTGCGTTTTAATGAAAGTGGATATTTGACTCCTTTATAGAGCATATCTCTGTCATAGTTTGCTTCTATATATACAAGCCTGCTTCCTGCAATTTTTGATAAGATTTTGTCGTTAAGGTGCCCAAGGTCTGTAACTATTGCAATTTTTTTGTTTCCTTCTT
>CALVNU010000008.1 GCA_944349915.1 uncultured Clostridia bacterium
GGAAATTTTTGTAAGAATTTTTTTGAATTTCAAGAAGTGGTGGAACTTCCACACAATCTCTAAATTGACCAAATGTATATCTAATTGATTTTCCAGACTTTACTTTCTTAAGATTTACCGACATCGTTTTTGCTCCTTAATTTTTTCGAGGCTTTTAAAGACAAAAAAAGACATTATGACACCAAAAAAAGCCATAAAATGCCCTGTTTTCAGTTTAAAATTCACCAATTTTCTTCACAAGCGCTCTTATAGTTGCAAATATTATAACAATAACGGCAGTTTTTGTCAACTGTTTTTTCAAAATTAATTAATAATTCTTTTAACAATTTTACATAACTTTAAACTTCAAATGTAAAATTCGACAATATCGGACAAAAATTTTGATAATATAAAACAAAAAACAGACAATTTTAAGGAGATTTTACATAAAGTCAACCAAACAGAGATAATTTTGTGTGATGACACCTTAAAAACATACAATTTTGTGTGATAATTATATAACTTAATTAAAAAACATACATTTTAAGTAGATTTTATATAAAGTCGACCAAAACAGCCTCCACCGCAAACAATAAAATAAAAAATAAGTGGATTTACCCTGCTGGATATATTGGCCTATTTTTTAAGATTATACAAAAAAAAGAACATATTGATACAATTTTCAATATGTTTTCTTTTCTTATTCGTTATCCATTTCAATCAAACAACATTTTTCCCGCTCATTTTTAAATCCAGTAAAGGTCATTTTCAAAAACCAAAGTCCTAAATGTTGAGTTTGAATTTCCTCCCGAATTGCTACCTGTCCAAATTCCTGCATTAATGTCATCATCAAATATAACATTATAAATTGGATTCAAGCTGGTATCACTTCCACTATAATCATAACTTGATTTTCCATAATTATTGATAGAAATTGCGCCACCACTCAACTCAAAGTTAGCCATTACAGAAACAAAGTTCTCCACAATGCTTAAACTCGCACCGCCATTTGCTCCATAGTAATATGTATTTTGAATATTATCATTTGAAGAAGTCTGGAGATAGAAAGAAACTGGTGCTTCTCTGTCTGTAATTCCATTAAAGTAGGCTTGGCTATCGTCCCACATGTTCATCATATTTACCAGTCTTGCATTGATGTAAGAAGCGGTATAACAATTATTGATTGTCAAGTTTTGTGTTCCACTGCCTAATAGTCCGCCAACATAGACTTGAGGCTGTGAATTTGCTCTTGAAGCAACAATTGTCAAGTCAGACAAGCAATAAGAATTTGTAAGTACAAGTTGTGGTCTGTTTAACAAATCACCCAATCTTCCAATTATTCCCCCTAGGTATAGCGATGTGGTCATATTGCTTTCCAATCTAAGTGCGCTTTGCGTTGTTTCTGGTTTAACAGCAACTTGGTCAATTGTTGCAGGTGAAGCAACATTTCCAACAGCCCCGCCAAGATTTTGCACTGCCGTGATGTCTGCCTCTACTACCACCTGTGAAATATAAGACATTTGTGAGGCATTTGCCCTAACCATTCCAACCAAGCCACCAACATTTTGAATTGTTGAATAGGTGTTGCTTGCGCTCAATTTTTCTGTAACTGTAAAAGATTGTCGCATAACTGCTTTAGTGATATTTCCGCCACTCAAAACGCCTGCAATTCCACCAACCGCAATTGGTGTTTGACCAACGATAGAGAAAGGAGTTATTCTTGAACCACTGTTATAAACCACGCTTTCTGTAAGGCTACCAGAAATTTCTCCAGCAATCAATCCCCCGTAGGTATATGCGTTGATAATGTTTGAATCATTGTTTGTAACCTTAACAACCGAAACATTTGCACCCTGTCCAAGTCCACCAAATGCAAGTCCTGCAAAATTTGCACGAATTGTTTGGTCGGCGGTGTATTCAACATTCTCAACACTTCCCGTTCCCAGATGTCCAAAGAGACCGCCAGCATAAGAGAATACAGATGCGTTTTGGTTTTCTGTATAAATATTTTGTCTGTCGCTTTCAACAGGAGTATAGTTTGCAATAGCATTGACATTTGAAGTTATATTTTTAAACACATAACTTCCGCTTGCTCTGCCAACAACTCCGCCAACAAAATTTCCACCTTGAACAATAAGGTTATTGTCTGTTGTTACATCAACATTATAAATATGTCCGTGATTTACATAGCCAACAAGTGCTCCAACGGAAACTGCGCCAGCAAAATTAACCACCGAAGGTGTGAGCACAAGGTTTTTGATAACCCCTTGTTTTGAAGAAGAAACACCAAGTCCTGCAAACAGCCCAGCATATTCCATTTGGGCGTTTGACTGCAAAACAATATAATTGATTTCCATGCCATTGCCTTCAAAATTTCCTATAAAAATGGTGTTATAAAGATTTGAGTTATCTTCATAATTTGTATAATCAATATCACTAACCAGTCTGTAATTTCCGCTGTTTTGTCCTGTTATACTATTAGTCTGCTCTGTCATTTCAATTTCCATAGATTGAGCGTCATAAATAATGTAAGGATTGTAAATTGAACCATCACTTGCCCTTCTTGTTGCCTCTGTTGCCATATCGTATACATAACGATAGGTTATATTTCCAGTTTCCGTATCAACATCTGCATAAGAGAAGTTTCTAATAGACAAAGCGTCAATATTTGGTGCAGAAAGTTCAAGTCTGCCTTTTGGCAAAGATTTAGAAACAATTTCATAATTTGTATTGACTTGAGTTCCAAAAGTGTCATCTTCGCTAGAAACTGTTGTATGCATATCTGTAGGTTCAAATTCAATATATTGGGTTGAAATTGTCTCGTCTCCTGTATAGAACCATACACCTATTGTGCTTATATAATTTGTATATGCATAAGAATCAAAGTATTCATTTTCTGCGTTTGTAACATCAAAGTTGTCAATGCCAGAAACGCCGTCAAAAGATACAGTGTTGAGGTCAATATTTATATTTTTGCCATATTGACAACCTGCTGGACAATTTGTTGTGTGCAAATGTGAAAGATAATAGCAATTTTCAAAAGTTCCAATACCGCTGTTATCTCCAACATTTTCTTGATTGTCGCCAACAGACTCCTGCTCTTCATCAAATGAAACATTTCTCATGGCAAATCCAGCAGATGCAATAGTGTTGTTCTGCAGTATGCTAAGCGAGAAACTGTTTTTAACAGAACCGGTATTTACATAAACAAAACCAGCCATGTTACCACTGTTTGCAAGATAGATATCGGAATAGCAATCGGAAATTTCACCTGCATTTTCATAAACAAAACCAGCAGAGAAGTTTGGTCCGCTTAAATAACTTGAAGTGCTTGTGGTATACAATGAGTTTTCCGTTATTCCACCAGTCACATAACTTGTAACAATTTTGCCAGATGTGGAGTTGACATTTACAAGTCCTGCAACATGGAAACCTTCATCAATTTGGTTATCACTAGACACTAGAGTGCCTTCCTTGTAAGCACTTGCGCCTATTGTTCCGTTGTTTATACCCGCAATGCCGGCAATATTAAATGAACCATAAACATTGATAGAAGATGTGCAGTTTGTGATATATCCATTATTCTCGCCTGCAATTGAACAAAAATATGCAGATTTAATATTTGCAAGCGCACAATTAATTGTAAAGATGGTATTGCTTGGTGAATAAACCTTGCAGTTTGTTATTATGCCATTGTTTACCCCAACAAGGAGACCAGTTCTGTGTTCTGCATTTGTGGTGTTAAAAATTGTGCCGTAAGTTGCGTTGCCAGTATCATATGAAGAGCGAACAACAATGTTTAAATTTGAAATGATACTGCCAGAACTTAAACTTGAGAACACACCAAGTTGACCACTTGCTCCAAAATCATAAACTCCGTCCCAAATGATAGAGTGTCCGTTGCCGTCAAGTGAAGCAAAGTTTGCCGTTATTGGCGTGAACTGCTCAACAGTTTCAAGTGCACCAGAATTTATACTGCTTGACGGAAGAGTGATGTCGTTTAGCAAGATATAATAGCCACCCTCATGCATATCCAAGAAATCTTCATAGTCAAATATTGGGATAGGCGTTTCCATACTGCTTGACACAAAAACTTCAAATCTAATTTTTGTAGAAATCTTTGCTGCAGTCGAATAACCTTCACTACTTGAAGTAAGTATAGCATAAGAGTTTTCATACCTTTGATATCTTATAGAATATGTAAAATAATAAAGGTCTGCCTCTGCTTCGTTTATACGGCGTGGTCTTATTGTAACGCCAACATTATTGCGTGTATCAAATTCTGCGTCAAAATAGTAAGTTTCAACCAGTTCATTTTCTGGGAAGACATCAGGATAGCTTGCCTCACCTGCACCAATTGCTGGCACGCTTTGTCCAGGAGCGATGTTTGTCCAATATTTCCAATCGCCCTGTGTTGTTAGTGATCGCACAAATCCATTTACTGCATTGATAACCGCTTGGTTTGTTGTGTCATATTCAATATAGTCATAGATGTCAACTTCAATTGTTCGCGTTGAGCCTATTGAAACAGTAACCACCCCACCGCTCATGTTAGTGATAATATCAAGCGAGCCAAAGTTATTATCCTCAAGACTAATGTCGTTGACGGCAGAATTTATAACAAACTGCATAACATTTAGATTGATAGTATCATCTGCGCTAACTTTTCGCTCGTCATCATAGCGAACTGCTTCAACGGAGATTGCTACTTTAACTTCTCTAGTGCCAATATCCCCGCTAGTTATTTGCACATAATACTCGCCATTTTCTTGAACAATTGAAGCATACTCATTGCCATCTGTAACTTTTGGTGTAGAAATATTGTCATCATTAAATCCAAATGAATCGATAACAAGTTTATACCTAAGTCCTCGTGCAACCAAATACTCGCCGTCCACTTCTGGAGTTTTTCCTTCAATTGAAACAGAAACAAAGTTTTGAAGTCGAAGAGTTAAAGATATATCTTCACTTTTGAGTTGATTGTCTTTATAAATGTTAACAATAAATCTTGAAGTTCCGTTTTCAACAACGCCAGAGTTTCCTATGTTGTAGATAAAATAAACAATTCCAGTATAATTTTGATATTTTAAATTACCGGAACTATCTTTTATCCTATGAAGCTCTAAAAGTTGGTCTTTTGTCAAAACAAGTCCCTGTGATGTAGCAGAACCCAAAATTGTGTTTGCTTCAAACAAATTTTCGTTCTCACCAGGACTATTCAATCTGCCAGCAAGTGAGAATCTTGCAACGCCATTACCGTTATTGCTGTTTTCATCTGCATTTTCAATAACAAGATAATCAAAATCGCTGTCGTCTGGAGAAAGCGTAACAGCAAGCAGGCCGTTACTGCCCGGATAAGCATACAAAGTTGAATTTCCAATGCTGGTTGTCATATTTTTTTGATTGATATAGTTGTCAATTACAATACTTTGTAAAGCTTGATTTTCAAGATTAAGTGTAAGATTGCAGTATATTGCAGAATTTGTTTGAGACACAAAAGTGAAGACATATTGACCATAAATATCTTCGTTAAACCTGTTTTTGTAAGACTCGCTATCTCTATTAACGCTTATTGTGTAAGGAATATAATATTCTTTTATGGTGCCGGTATCGCTGGTCGGTGAAGGGCTACCAAAACTAACTGTAAACAAATCTTCATCTTCGGTTGTAATTCGCTCTCCATTAAAAGTTACATAATAATCTACGCCTTCATCATCTTTTTCTGCAGTTGAACGAATATAGATTCTATCATTCAAACTGTTGCTGGTTGAAATTGTAACGCCATCAAAAACGCCTGTTCCAATGGCAAGAGCGCCCTTGCTGTAATCAATTTTGACACCTGTTAGTTCTTTATTGACTTTAGCAGAATATTTAACTCCACCGACTGTGCCAGAAATCTTTGGCGTAATAATTGTTGAATAATTATCTGTTGTTGTGCTTGATTGTTTTTTGGTTATAATTATTGTCTGGCCAGAAGATGATGTGCTAAATTCATTATTGCCATTTTCACCATTATCATTTCCATCATTATCATTTCCATCATTATCATTTCCATCAACAGCTTTGGTGATTTCAATATCCGCCGAAATATCTCTGTTTGTGGCCATGTTGAAAGCAAAGCCATTAAGGATTGCAGAGCCGTTTGCATTAACATTTAAAATGTTATCTCCGATTGATACAGATTGTTGATAGTTTGGTCTAACATAAAGCACCACAGTGTCATTTGCAAACATAGAGATTGTTGCGTTATCAAGTGCAGTTGCGCTTTGAGATGTGTTTGGATAGATAATTGAAATTGATTTGTCATAATTAAAGAAGTTTGTTACAAAAATATAGAAACTTATGCCATCATTTGAGTTTAAAATACTGCTTCCCGAAATTTGCACCCAACCTGTGCCTTTGATTGTGATTTGTCCTGTTTGGTCAATATCCAAAATGTTGGAGTTGAGAGAGGTAAGAGTCATCTCTCCAGTAACATTGATAGGATAAAATTTACCACTGCTTGTTTGAGTATTAAAATATGTGTTAAGGTTTTCTTGCACCAAAGACAAATTTGGGCTATCATTTTCACTTTGAGCGCTAACCGCATTAAAATAGAAAGCATAGAACGCTTTTGTTGAAGAATTGGTTGCTGTCATTTCATTGACAACTTCCACTTCTTCCCCGTTCTTGACAGTAAAATTACCATTAATTGCAAGGTCCGTTGTCTGTCCTTTTGTTTCAAAAAACTTCTGTTGTAGGCAAGTTTTGGTTTGGTCGTTTTCACTTATAACAACCGCTTCACCATAATAACCATCTTGACTCTCAACAATTTGAGCATTTTGGTCTATTTGTGTTTGCGTTCTTCTTAAATAACTTACAAAATACTCGGCATAATATCCATTTTCATCACCAAAAGTGGTCAAATTGCAATTTTGTCCCAACGCAAGTTTGTTATAATCTTCTAAATCTATGTTTACAGAAGAACTGTCAACATTAAACACAAGCATTGAGGCATCATCTCCCGCTCTTTTATCATCAATTGCTTGAATGTAAAAGATAGGCATAAGTGCGTTGGTTGAAATTTCCCCTGTAATATACCCTGCATTGGTTGAGGTTGACCTTACAAAAGTTCTTGTTGTTACGCCTGCAAAGAAATTGTAACTCTCAATACCATCGTTCAACTTGTTTTCAAAGTAACCGACAACACCACCTACATAGCCGTCACCGCAGACTTCTCCGCCAACAACAACGCCTTTTCCAGCAGAATATACATAATCGCCAGATTGACCATAAACAATATTTGAATCAATGTATCCTAAAATGCCTTTTGTTTGTGAATCAACACTAACATAGCCAACACCTGCGCCAAGATAACTTGCGCCGTTGCCTTTTAAGTTGATCAAAGAATATGCCATATAGTTTGTATAGCCTGTAAATGTTTGTCCATCTATCTTTTTGATAAGTCCATCGCTATATCCAGCAATTCCCCCCGTATATGTTGTTATTTGGGTATATTTAATGTCAAGAGTGCCATGCATATAGATTGTGTAAGAATACAACTTGCCATCCTGCTTTGTTTCCCCTGCAACGCTAGAACTGCTAAAATCTTGAACAATATCTCCGCTGTTATAACCAACAACACCGCCGATATAAATTTTTTTATTTTGATTTGTTCCGGCAACTTCTATTGATGAGACTTGCAAATTGAAAGAAACATTTGTAAGTCTAGCGCCACTTTCAATTTTTCCAGCAACAAGACCTAAATAAATTTCATCAACTGGCACACCGTCAATTGTTGTTGTTAAATTTGTAAAATCAAAACCACCTTCAAAACTCAAATTTTCTATGTATGCTTTTTCGCCAAGACTGGTAAACAGCCCACCATAAGCACCTTGAACACCTTGAGCATCTTCTTGCAATATAACGCTTGAAATTTTAACGCCTGTTATTGAAGCATATTTATTGCTACCAACAATTGAACCTTCAAGTTTGCCCAAAGGCTGTGTTATGCTGGATGCATCAATAGTTGTTGTGATTTGATAATGTGCAGAAAGGTTTTGACTTACCGCCTGCAAGTCTTCCACACTATCGATAGTAAAGCGATTTGACTCTGTTCCGTTTGCAAATGTTATTGCAATTTGAATGACAGAAGAACGATAATTATCAAGCAAAAGTCCTGTATCATCATACCAATCTTCTGCCGCAATAGTCAAAGTTGCATTGAATGTTGTTGAACCGAAAAAGTCGCTATTAGAAACTGCCAAATTTATAAATTTGTCATCCGCGGTCAATGTTATGCTTGCAATGCTTCCGCCATCTAAAATGTCAATGCCTTCATTATTGTTGCCAAAAAGTTTGTAAGTTTGGCCATTATAAGACACAGAGTCTCCTGTTAGAGAGATTCTTATATTTTTATTAATTGCACTGCTTTGAAGCACACGCAAATTGATTGTATGAGATTTGTCTATGCTTGAAAATTCAAGGCTGGAAATAGGAGTTAGAACGCTTATGTAATTAACTTCTTCATAATCAAGAACTCTTACATGAATGGCAAATGCTTTTGTTGCCGTTTGATATTGATTGATGTTTGCAGTCAATATAAATAAGTCGGAACTTGGGTCTGCAATGCTAACAGAAGAAGCCAAAATAAGAGTTAAATTTTGAACATCAAATGTGGCAACTAAAACACCTAGATTATAAATTTGATAAATATTGCCACTAGGATGATTTAGATGCATTTCCGAAACAATCTCATCACCAATTCTAATTTCAAACCGTTCTGTAGGAATGGTCCAATAAACAAATTTTTGAAGATAACCATCTGCCACATATTCTTTTGTTACTGGGTCTTGGAACAAGAATGCCGAAGAATTTGCTGGTTCTTCAATATTAAGTTCAAGTTGAGCGGTTCTCCTCTGTGTGGAGTTTGGCGCGGTGTAAAGATAAACATAACGCGCAGTGGAAGATTCTGGATAATTTTCATTTTGCCCGTCACTTTGTTTGTCAACGCCTATTGCGTTTATATATTCATAGTTTGTTATGTTTATTGTAAATGTTTTATTGGTTCTTCTAGCCACAAAGTTGTCAACTTGATAACCCGATATTGTCAATGTTATGGTAGAAGTGCCTGTGCTGTTTATGTTTACATCAAATTGTGTGCCATAATTGTTTGAAATTGAATTTGCTTGATTTTCCGAAGACAAAGACAGTTGGGTGGTTAAGATTGCATCCGACTGGTCTAAAACTGTTTCTCCAAAATTTGAAGCAAGTTGAATATCAAAACTATTTCTGCCTGCAGAGGTCTGACTGCTATTGTATCTTGCATAAATTTGTGCAGAATTATCATTTTGACTTACAATATCCATGTTTGCATTTTGATTTGTAGAAGAAATCATAACTGTATTTAATTGTTCTACAACATTAAAACTAACAGATATTGCAAGCCCATTTGGCAATGAAATTGAATATGATGCCCTACCAATTGCAATAGGCACAACGCTAAAGTTTAGATAATAATAGCCTCTGCTTTCACGGCAAACATCTTCATCAATATCAAAACGCACAACATCTTTATTGCCTGAAGCGCGTTGCACAGTGATTTCATTAAACTCCGCATCGGTATAAATAACACTTGAAAAATCAATTGAAGTTTCTCCATTAATAGCAATGGCAAATTCCGAATAGCCTTGATAGAGCGAATCATATGCAATCATTGTAGAGCCTTCTTGAATGCTATAGTTAAAATCAAACTCAAGAGAATCTGCCCCTACAATATTATAATTAATTGCCAATTTAAGTTGTGCATTATCAACAGCCTCTGCGCCATTGATACCTTTAAATTCAACATAATTTGCAAGGTTTTTAATTTCAACCACACAATCTTCATCTGCCGTTGCCGTAAAGATTTCGGCCTCGCCCTGTCGTCGTACTTGAACTCCACAACCTGCCGGCAAAGTCAATGTCAAACTTTCATATTCACTGTCGTTTGGTGCAACAGAAAAATAATATCGTTGCCAACCACTTGTGTCAAATTGATAGTTGTTGTAAAAAACAAAACTTCTGGTATCAAGAGTGGTATTTGAAAAATTTGCGCCACTTATGTATAAGTTTTCTGGTCTGTTTTGGATTGAAACTGGAATGGTAAAACTTTGATTTACACTTGTATTAGCAGAATTTTCAAATCCGTCATAATAAAAATGGATTGTAAAGTTTAGTTGATTGTCTGTTTGCGACCTTGTAGAAATCTCAAAAATATAAAGACGAAGATTAGAATTGCCGTCACTTATAGTTAAAGTGTCACTTGTAACATTAAAAATATTTGATTGGTCAAACTCAAATTTGTATTTTATAAGGTTGCTTGAATCTGTTAACGCAACAAAAAGTTTTGCTCGTTTAAAATCAATTTGATAGTTTTGCTCAATAGGATGATTAACTATATATTTAGGCACAAGAGTTATGCTTTCATCATCAAAAACATACTTATCATCGCCAACAAAAACACTGTTTCCCAGAATAAGTTGTCCATCACTTATTGTTACATCATCCGGATTTGTAGGCAATATATCTCCATTTTCGTCAAGCACAGCATAGCCATAATTTGATATGATGGACTCTTGCAAAATATCCTTCAAAACAACAAACTCTCTTTGAGTGTAAATTTCTGTGGTCAAATCTTCCGTTGGATAATAGGCAACAAAAGTAAATTTTTCACCTTCTAAAACAGGTGTGGCATTTTGTGGTATAACATAACTACCATCCGCATTTTGAGAAACTTCAACAAAGTCATACTTTAGATTTAAAACCCCACTGCCAAAAGACAGGTCTGTCTGCTCTGGGCCAAGTGTATATTGACTGCCATCTGGCGCAGTAAAAATAAGATAACTTACAGTGCGTGTAGCAACAGTTTGATTGATAAGTTTTACCGAAACAAATTGGTTGCGAAAAACTCGTGAAGTTGTGCCATCGGTGGCGGTATTTGTAGAAGAAACATTGTCAAGAGTCAAAGTTCTATCATTGTTTATACCATAAAAATAATAATTTAAATTTCGGTGTGTGGAGTTGCTTTCAAACACAAAGTCGCTGGCACTTACTGTTAGCGGAGAAGCAGTTGAAACAAACAAAGAGTTTGTTGCAGGGGTTATATAATTTGAATATTTGCTTACATTAATTGAAACATCACAACTTTTTCCACCTTCAAGAGTTGTTGCGGTCATTGTTGTAATACCGGCTTCAACCGCAGTCAAAGTTACATGGACAGTGTTGTCAACTATTGATGTAATATCTGCAGTAATAATTCCTTCGGTTGAGAAATTAAGGTTAATACGATTGTCCATATCGTCAACCATATTGTTTATAGTGAAAGTGATTTCTCTTTGCTCCCCTAAATTCATAGGCACAGAACTTGTAGAAGAAGTCAAAGTTACATTGTCATAATTTTTTGGCCCACAAGCAACGAAAAAGAGGCTTGCAATCAAAACAAGCAAACCACAAATAAACAGATTTATTTTTTTGATATTTGCCACTTGCGCCCCCTTTTTGTTTGGTTGGTGTTGTAATAATTTTCATGTCTTGTTTTTCGTGTTGTGTATTTTTGTGTTGTAACTTTTCGAGTTGTAATTTTTTATGTTATATTTTTTTGTTATATTGTCGTTTAATAATTGTAAGTATAGCAATTTTTTTGTTGTGCTCTTTGCATTATATTTGTCTTGCAATAACTATAGTTTATAGATTTTATTATAATAAATATAATCTATTATAATTGCCGGTCTTGGTCAACTTAATTTATACCTTTCCATTTCTTGCAAAACCGTTGAAAAGCATTTTTAGGTACAAATTGAATGTTTAAGGATAAAAATCTGCAAAAAAAGTAAAATTAAAAACTTTAAATCAACTGCCCGGTCTTCGTTTTTCATACATTGCTTCAATTGTGTCAAGCGCTCTAATATGGACTGTTGTTCTTGCAGTTGGCGCCGTGATAACAAAAGCCTGTCCTCGTTGAGCGGTAACGATTGAGTTTTGTTCCTCTTTATTGATACCACCAGAGTTTTTGTAAAGTTCAATAAGGTCGTTAACATCACTTGGAGAAAGCGAGAATATAATTGAATACTGGCAGGCGTTGATAACGGCAGTTGATTGACGCTTGATTTCTTCCGAGCCAACAAAGTCGTTAATGTTCTGCGTGATAACAATCTGCATTCCACCATACTTACGAATACGCTTTGCCATTGCGGTCATAAAGTTTAACGCAATAGGATATTTTGGATTGATGAATGTGTGGGCTTCATCAACAGCGATAATGATTTTTCTGTTTGTTCCATGCAAGTCGTTGTAGTCTTTGTTGTTGATGATTTCATTTTCAAGATATTTAAACACCAAAAGCATCTGCGCATTTGTAAGCATATCGTTGTTTCCTGCAATAAGACTTTGGAAGTTAAAGCAAACAAAGTTTTCGTTTGTTTCAATAGATGTTGGTCCGTTCCAAAGGTTAGAGTTTCGTCCACCCTTTGCAAATTTTCTTATATATGCTTCAACAATTCTCAAGTTTTGTGCATAGAACTCATCTTTTGCATTTTTAAGTTCTTTTTGCAATAGCGCATACAAATCGTCAAAAATCGGATAATCTTTAGGTGTCAATTTTGCAAGGTCGGTATCTTGATCAATATGCTTCTCGCTATACATTTTTAACACAAGCGAGTTGACAATTTCAAAAGCGTCCGAAGATATGCCTTCCAAAACCGTTCTAAAGAATTGTTCCAAGAATTGCAAGTGTTGATTGAAGGAGTCGTCCTTGCGTTCAACTTTAAAATAATCGGATTGAGAGCCGTCATCTTCTTCATCATCGGCTTTATCAAGCGCCCTAATAATATGGAAAGGATTGATAATACCCTGCAAAGAAGAACCTACATCAATAAGTTTTCCTTTCAAACTTTCTGTCAATCTATAATATTCCTTTTCTGGGTCGCAAATAAAGATTTTTGTGTTATCGGCAGCAAAGTTTGCAAGAAGCATTTTGATTGCGTAAGATTTTCCAGAACCAGACTTTCCAATAACCATCATATTTGAGTTAACTCTTTGGTTATCTCTTTGGAAGAAATCAACAAAAACTGGATACATATTGTCGCCAATATAAATTCCATTTTCATCTTGAAGTTCACTTGAAACAAATGGGAAGACGCCCGCAAGTGTATAAGTTGGAAATCCCCTTTGTGTTTCTGGCATATTATCTCTCATTGAAATGTTTGAAGAAATAAATGCATCAATTTGTCTTGCATAAAGTTCGCTATACTTAAAACCTTCTTGTTTAAGCACTGCTTTAACATCTTTTCTTGCTGTATCTTCACAGGTTATAAAAGTGTTTACATCATAGAGTTGTTGGTTGTTGTTCTTAAGTTGTTGAAGCAAATCGCGCAAAGTGTCAAGGTGAGTTTGCAGTTCAATTTGTGTGGAACTTTTGCCTGTTTTATACAACTTGGTTTCCATATCCATGATTGCTTTATCAATTTTGCGTTCACTTTCATATTTAGGTGCTTTTTTGAATTTCATCACAACCTTCGTTCTGTCAAGAAGGAAGAATGAAGAACCCCAAGCGTTGCCCACCTGCAATGGATACTCATTGATAACGAAAGTTCTGTAATATTTGTCATCGACACTATATTTTGCTGTTTTAAACTTGATTTTGTCTGGCGTTGCCCATTTTATATAGTCTGTATATGGCACAGTTTCAATTTCGCGCTCATCAAATTCTCGGTTATAGTTTGCTTTAACAAATATTGCAAGTTCTTCCCCTGTCAATCTTCGAGTAGTCACAGGGACTAATGAAGTTGCCAAAGAACTTGACATACCATTAACGGTGTTTTCAAGAGCCTCAATATCTTTGCCCAGCACAACCAGATAGAAATAGTCTTTATAAATTTTTTCCTGTCTGTTTCTTGCTTCAATATAACCAAGTCTTGCTTGGAAGATTGGTGCTCTTGCATCAAATTCTGCTTGTGTCATTTGTTTTTCAAACACCTGCTCAAGCAATCTGTCATATTTTCTGTTTTCATTATATGTATAATTGTCAAGCACCATGGCTTTGTTGATTTTTACAATTTCACAAACCTGGCTTTCCTCAAGTCTGCGCAACGCATTTCCAAATCCAACATCAATAACATTGTTTTGGTTGTATTCATTTAAAAGTCCAAACAAAATTGGCTTTACTTCAAGCACCTGTGCATAGTAGTCGCCAAACGATAGAAAGCGGTCTTGATAAATTCCTTCAAATGGCACAATAGCCTTTATGTTTGGTTTGTTGTTTTTTGGATATTTCTGGTAAGTTTTCTTTTGCATGGCATAGCGAATTATATGGACATAGGTTATATATAATCTATCACTGTCGGAAATTTTAAAGAACAAAGAAACACCAAGGATTGCCCAAACAATAGCCACCCATATATGCCCATCAAAGTTTGAAATTATAAGGACAATCAAAACGACTGCCACAATAACCGCCAAAATTAAATCGATAGCTGTAAAGCCTCGAATAAATTCAAGTTTAACTTTGGTTTTTCTAGGAATAACTCTTACCACATTTACCTCGCTATTTTATTTTACTACAAATGTCGACAAAAATACAAACGAATAAACAAGATTTATTCAAAAATTCCTAGAATTTTTTAATTAATTAAATATATAAAAAATGCGCCAAAAAATTAAATTATAATTTATTTTTAAATTTGGCACAACGGCATAAAAATAGAAAGATAATTAAAATTTATTAAAAATACAAAAAAAATGTAAAAAATAAAGAAAAAATAATAAAAAAATGATGAAAACAAATTAAAAATGATGAAAATAATAAAAATATTTTTTATAATATCCTTAAAAAGCAGTATTAAAATTTTTATTTACTGCAAAAAAGCAAAAAATTATATTTATTATGTTTAATTGCTTTTTTTATCATTTTTTCTGTTATAAAATCATTTTCTTTACCTATCAATTCGTTATTAAAACCGTATACATCTTTGATAAGTTTTTTGCCAAGAATGTTGCTTTTGTTTGCAATAACTTTTATCGGAACAGAAACAGAATAGCCTAAAAAATCATCGTTTTTCTCAACATTTTCGATTTTGTTTAATATTTCAACTTTTGGAAGTACTTGACTAAAATTTATTTTTTTTAATGATTTTTTGCTGTTTTTCAATGATTTTTTGCTGTTTTTTTGAAAAATAACAAAATCTTTGCCTATTTGCGCTATATTTTTTTGCATGATTTCACATAAATTTGTTTGCAATTTGTAAAGTTTGTTTTTGCAAACAAAACACTCTTCAACCCTGCCCAAACATTCTCCTTCCAAAGTATAAACAAGTTTACCCAGTGGGCTTCTACCCTCTTCCACTGCAACATTTTGCATGCAAAAAACAGAAGGTATAAAAACTGCGCTATCTTTAAACAGAATATCATCTACCGCCAAAAATTTTTCCATTTCACTTTCATTGTCGCAAATATTGAAGCCACGCAAAGACATGCCTTCAAAAATTGGTGATAGGATATATCCAACTTCTTCACCATCGCCTAAAGATATAACTTTTTTTGAAATAATTTCACTTAATTTTTCCATGGTATAACTTTACTCACCCATGATTATAAAAATGCATAGACGACAAAAAAAGACAAAATCTTTTAAGGCGAAAAAACTTGACATTTTTTTATGAATGATTAAGATTATATAAGAAGAAAAACAACACAAAAAAGGGGTTAATATGAAAAAAGAAAACAAAACAATAAACAAAATCAATAAAGATATGACAATAAAACAACTGCTTGACCTTGACGAAAACCTTGCTCAAGTGCTTATGGGATTTGGAATGTTTTGTGTGCTTTGCCATATAGGCGAAGAGGAAAGTATTGAAGAAGCCGCACTTGCTCATGGCATTGAACTTGACTTTTTGCTTGAAAAATTAAATGAAGAATACAACGCAAAAAAAATAAAAACTTTGAAAAAATAAAAACCTTAATTTTGCAAATTGTTGTTTGTAAAATTAAGGTTTATTAATGTAATTTATCAAATTTTAAATCGTTTTGGCTAAAATTTTATATACAAAATCTTATCTAGCACATAGTTTAACACAGAACAACATTTGAGCCAGACTTATTATTAAAACTATAATGCTATAAAATAGCATATAAACTTCGCCAAAATTTTAAAAATCTTATATCAATAAAATTTTACAGCATAGACTTTATATTTCCAGCATAATTTTTATTGCTTCTATAAGTTTATTAATTCCAACGCCCGTTTTTGTTGAAAGCAAAATCTGGCTGTTTTTTATTTCTATCACAGAAGTCAACTTGTCGCATTTGTTAAGAACAACAATGCGCTTTTTTGTTGCTCCCAGTTGGTCAAGCAATTTATTTGTGATGTCTATATTCACTTCATATTCTTTTTTATCACCATCTTGTTTTTGCAATGAAACATCAACAACATGCAAAAGAAGGTCGGCATCTGTAGCCTCTTCAAGTGTAGAAGAAAATGCATCGACAAGTTGATGTGGAAGGTCGGCAATAAAGCCAACAGTGTCTGTCAAAAGCGCAAAACTGCCCTCTCCTAGATAAAGTTTTCTGCTTGTTGTGTCAAGGGTGGCGAAATATTTGTCATCTGCATAGATATTTTCTTTTGTCAAAACATTTAAAAGCGAACTTTTTCCAGAATTGGTATAACCAACAAGCGCAATTTTTGGCAAAGATGATGCAAGCCTTTCTCTTCTTGAAATTTGTCTTTGGCTTTTTATTTTTGCAATCTGTTTTTTTAAAGAGTCAATTTCTTTTTCAAGCACTCGCCTGTTGAGTTCCAACTTGCTCTCGCCAGGGCCTCGCATGCCAACGCCAACTCCACCAAACCTTCCGCTTGAGCCTTGCATTTGAGAAAGTCTTGGCAAAAGATAGAGGTCTTGAGCAAGCTTAACCTGAAGTTTTGCCTCTCTGCTTTGCGCGCCTTGTGCAAAAATGTCAATGATAAGCCCAACTCTGTCAATCACTTTAACGCCAAAAGCGTCTTCAAGGTTTTTGACTTGTGAGCCTGTGAGCGGATAGTCAACAACTGCAACATCGATGACCTCTTTACATGTTGCGATATAGTTTTTTATTTCTTCCACTTTGCCAGAGCCAATCACGGTCGAGCGGTTGAAATCTTTCACATTTTGATAAAAGCTTTCCACCACATTTAAGCCTGCAGTTGTGGAAAGTTTTTCAATTTCGTCAGTTTTTCGCATTTTGTTGTCTGATTTTTTCGAACAAACAACAATTGTGATTGCGTTTTCTGTTTTTGTTTCTTGTTCGTGCATGTTTTTCATAACTAAATTATATCATGTTAAAAAAAATTACACAACTTTTTGCTTAAGAAAATACAAACTTTTGCTATAAATTTACTCCAACAACTTCTCCTGTTGTGGCATCTATAACAACATTATACTTAACGCCTTGAGAACAAACTAAAGTAAAACTCCAAAACAATTGCTCAAAACTTTGTCCTTGTTGATGTAATAATTTAAGATAGCATTCCGCACAAAAATTGCCATTGTTATAGCAAGAGGCAATCTCATCAATAAGAGCAAGTCTTGCTTTCTCAAAAGCCTCA
This sequence comes from uncultured Clostridia bacterium, assembly GCA_944349915.1. GTDB lineage: Bacteria > Bacillota > Clostridia > Christensenellales > UBA1242 > Caccovivens. The sequence goes on from CALVNU010000008.1 coordinate 17,576, forward strand.
TCGGAAGAAATTATGCTTTTTGTAATGTCAACAAGTTCTAGCCTTTGCCCTTCAACAACAATGCTAACATTTGCCCCATCTTCTATTGCATAGCCCAAATCACCTACAAAAACATCGGTCAAAGGATTAAATTCCAATATAAAATTCTGCTCGTTGCCATTAATTTCAATTTGCACCTCTATTGCGTCTTCATTTTTTGCAGAATCAAATTTGACTTCAATAAGAGAAAAATCGCACAGTGCCCCAGAAATCCCGTTGACTTTATAGTCAATTTCGCGCTGTCCTATACTTATTGAAGCGTTTACCCCATCACCCTCTGCTTGATAATAAACATTGGTAATTTCACTTACATAGTCTTTCAAATTGAATTCTTTTTGACCACAACCTGCAAGCAAAATCGGTGCCACCATCAATAATGAAAATAAAACTTTTTTCATAAAAACCTCACACAGCATAAAATATGTTTGAAAATGTCAAAAAATGTGTTAAACTGGTTTTAAAGAGGTTTGATATGAAAGATTTACGCTTTTATCTTAATAAGGCGCTCAAATACCACTTTGCTTTGGGTGCCTTCAACTTTTGCAATATGGAAAGTTTGCAAGCAATAATCAATGCGACAGCAAAAACAAAAAGTCCTGCCATAATAGCGGTATCGGAAAGCGCTTTTTCATATATGGGCGCAGATTTTGTGATTGCACTTGCCAAGGTAGAAAAAAAACAAAATCCTGCACTTTTTTTGCATCTTGACCATGGCAAAACTTATGAAATTTGCAAAAAAGCGGTTGACATTGGATTTGACAGTGTTATGATTGACGCCAGCATGCTTGACTTTAAAGACAATGTGCGTCTAACAAAAAAAGTGGTAAATTATGCTCATAAAAAAGGAGTTTTGGTTGAAGGCGAAATTGGACAAATCAAAGGCGTTGAAGATAATGTACAATCAAAAGACCATGTTTATACTAGCCCTAATGAGGCTTTTAAGTTTGTAAAACAAACCGGTGTTGATATGCTTGCCGTTGCAATAGGCACAAGCCACGGCGTAAACAAATATAGCAAAAATCCAACACTAAAACTGGATATTTTAACTCAAATAGAAAATCTTTTGCCTTGCTTTCCCCTTGTTTTGCACGGTGCATCCACTGTTGAGCCCGCCCTTATTGAAACATTTAACAACTATGGCGGAAATCTTGACAAAGCAAAAGGAGTAAGTGAGCAACTTCTTTTGCAAGCGGTGCTACAACATAATATTGTAAAAATTAACACCGACACAGACATAAGGCTGTCTTTTACTTCTCAAACGCGCAAAGAACTAACTTTAAATAAAAAAGAAATTGACCCAAGAAAATATTTAGGCAAAGGACGGAATATGGCGGAGCAGATTTTGACATACAAAATAAACAACATTTTCAAATCGGCAGGAAAAAGATAAAAATTGCTCAAAAAACTATAATTTCCACTTACAACAACTTGAAAGCGTCAAATAGGTTTTGCTTTCAACCAACAACACTGGCAGATTTTAAATAAGTTTTTTAAACAAAAACTAGGTAGTAACATTAATTCTTTTTTAATAAGAAAATTTATAAAATTTTGTAATTCCCAAAATATAAAAAGAAGCACATGTCGCAAACTTTTAGTTTGCAATTAGACATATGCTTTTTTCAAAAAACGCCTTAATCAATGCCCTCCTATTACCACCCATCTAAAGGCATTATTTTATAAGTTTTTATTTTTATACAACTAATTTCCGCCTAAAATTGTCCAAAAATTTTGTAAAATATATCCAAAAAGGATATTTTTTTGAAAATTTTAATATTTATCATCGCACAAAACCATCAAGTTTACTTAAAAATTATCTCCGTCTAAAAATTGTCTAAAAATTTAAAAACTGTATAAAAAATACTACATAATATCATAACTTTCTAAATGTTTTTGATATTTTAAAATTAAAGAAAAAATCTTTTTGAGATTTTGGAGCGCACCTCAAATTTAAGTTGTTTTTTATTCTATATGTTTATCTTCATCTGGCATGTAAAGTGAGTTATCATTCAATCTGTGTGCCTCTTCAAGCAAAATTTGATATTTTTTTCTTGTTGCTTCTCCGCCCCGAAGATGTTTTTCTCTAAAATGTTCTTCCAAAATTTCTTGAACAGCAAGATATAAAAGTTTGTCGATTTTAAACAGTCGTTTTGACAAATCATTGTGAACAGTGCTTTTGCTTATACTGTAGATTTTTGCTGTCTGCCGTATTGTATCACGCGTTTCAAGTATGTGATGTGCCAGCATGATAACCCTTTCGAGTTTTTCATCGTTCATAGCAACC
>CALVNU010000009.1 GCA_944349915.1 uncultured Clostridia bacterium
AGGCCATATGAAAAAAGCGCTTAAAGAAATGAAGGTGCTTCTTAATAATATTGACATTGTGCTGTATGTGCTTGATTCTAGAGCACCCCTTTCTTGTGTCAATCCATCTCTCAACAAGATTGCAGAAGGCAAAAAAATCTTGTATGTTTTTAGCAAGGTTGATATGGCGGACGAAGAAAGGGTTAAACAAATTGCAAAAGGTTACAAAAAAAATAACTGCGATTATGTTTGCCTTAACAGCACGCTTTCCGGTTCGGGCAAAATTATCAAACAAAAGATTGTTGCGCTTTGCAATGAAAAACTTTTAAAATTTAAGGCAAGGGGAATAAAAACAAGCATAAGAGCTCTTGTTGTTGGAGTGCCAAACTCTGGCAAAAGCACACTTGTCAACAACCTATGTGGAAAAGCAAAAGCAATAACTGGCAACAAACCAGGCGTCACAAAATTCAACCAATGGGTTGCAATTGGCGATGGCATTGAACTTTGCGATACTCCAGGAACTCTTTATCCAAACCTTGAAAATCAAGAAATTGCACAAAAGTTGTGCCTTATTGGAAGTATAAAAGACCAAATTTTTGATGAAGTTGAACTTGCCTATGTGCTTATAAAAATGTTGCAAGAAAATTATCCAAATGTGGTTCCCAACAGGTTTAAAGGAGCAAAAACACTTGAGGAAATTGCTTTGGTGCGTGGCTATAAACTTAAGGAAGGGCAGGTTGATATTGAAAGAACAGCCACTGCCGTTATTGATGATTTTAGAAAGGGAAGGCTTGGGAGGATAACGCTTGACTAATGAAAAAGTTAAACAAAATTAAGGGCGATGCTGGTGAGGCACAAGTTTATTTTTATTTGGAAAACAATAAATATAAAATTTTGCAAACAAATTATAAAAACAAAATTGGAGAAATTGATATTATTGCAAAAAAGAAAAACAAGTTGGCTTTTATTGAAGTTAAAAACCGCTCAACTAATGCTTTTGGATTGCCTTGCGAGGCGGTTGACAAACGCAAGCAACTTAAGATTGCAAAAACGGCCGAAATTTATCTTATGCAAAATAAATTTAAAGATTGCGATATTGTTTTTTGCGTGGCCGAAGTGCTTGATGGAAAAATAAATTTTATTGAAAACGCATTTGAAGTTTAATCATCTTTTTGAAGATGATTTTTTTATTTTTATATTGTAATGTTTACTTTTTTTGCATTTTTTTAACTAAATTTAATAAAAATCACCATATTTTTGATTATTTTTTATAAAAAAAGTTAAAAATAAGATAAATTCAAAGGGGTTTTATGAAAAAAATTTTAATTTCTTTTGCTTTGATTTTTGTTGCAATTTTTGCCACCGCCTGTGAAGATAGTTTAAAGGTGCGTGGAGCGTCCATAAGCGAAATAACATCTGCAGGAAGCGGTAATTTTGCTGTGTCAATCTCTTATGCAAGCGATAGCAGATTGGAAAATTTGGGCGTTGATGTGCAACTTAGATTTAATAAAAAAGGAGAAGTTCAATTTTGGGAAGATAACGGCGAAAAATTGCAGTTTGAAATTAAAGAAAGTGATGTGTGGTATTCTTTAACAAGCCTTATTGCAACGGCAAAAGGTGAACAGGGAAAGGAAGAATTTGTAAAGCATAAAGATGCGGTGGCTCACAATTATCTTTTTAGTTCCAATCAAACGGTAACCATTTCTATTAGAGTGGTTGCTGGTGATATTGTAGAAAACTTGGCAGGCACTGGCTATATTTTGACAGAAACAATGCCAATAAGCGATGTTTTTAATCTAAAAGTTTTATCAAAATAAATGCCTCGTAAAACTAAAATTTTTATCAAATAAAATATTTGTCAAATAAAAAATTTGTTAAATAAAAAGATTTGTAAAACAAAAATTTTTATTAAATAAAAAAGTTTAAAAAATTTTTTTATAATAAATAACCATAGCGCTATAACTTGTTTTTGAAAAGTTTTTTCTGCTATAAAAAATTTTTAGGCAAAAGAAATTTGCAACTGCAAAAACATTTTCTTTAAAAACCGACAGATATAGCAAAAAATATTGCAAAAACTTGCTTTTTTGCTTTATTTTTTTTATAAAATATAGTAAAATAACAAAAAAGGTGGCAAATTATGGTTGAAGTTAAAAATTTATTTTTAAGATATACAAGAGAATATTTTGCACTCTACAATATCAATCTTAATATTGAAGATGGGGACGCTGTTGCGTTTGTAGGAGAAGATGAAAGCGGAAAAACTTCACTCCTTCGCATTTTGGCAAAACTTGAAAAGGCAACAAAAGGGGAAGTTTATCTTAAAGATATCCCTATCGAAAAAGTAAATTTTCGAACCGACTTGCAGGCAGGTTATGTTCCAGCCACCCCTGTATTCCTTGAGAAAAAATCGGTGTATGAAAATTTTAAATATATCTTAAAAGGCTGGGGACTTACCGAAAGCGAAATTGAAAATAAAATCAACAATATTATTATTGAGTTTGCTATTGAAAAAATCAAAGATACCAAAGTGAAAGATTTGAGTTTGGAAGAAAAGTATGTTTTGTCTCTTATCCGTCTTTCTTTCCGCGAACTTGACTTGTTGATGGTGGACAATATTTTTGATAAACTTTCCGAAACAACTATGGAAGTTGTTATAGACCTTATAAAAAAATTAAAAACAAAAAAGACCACTTTGATTGTGGCTACAACCAAGCCGGATATTGCACAAAAATTTACTAAAAAAATGATTTATTTTAAAAATGGCTCTATTGTTGAAAGTCTATAAATTTGCAGTAACATTTTGTTTTGGCAAGGCGAAAATAAATTGGAAATAAAATGTTTTTTAAAATTAATTAAATAATCACATCATCGTCTTCTGGCGGTGATTTTTTTTGATTATCGTGATTTGTTTCATCATTTTCTTGTTTTTTCGCGGAAAAAATAGATGAAAAAGTTGATAAATCGTTATTTTTTCCCATCATGGACAAAATTGCGGACAACATATTTGGGTTGAATTGATTTTGATTATTCTGTTGATTTTCCATTTGTCTGTATGCTTCATCTGGAAAACTTTGCGCATATTGCCCCCAGTTTTGAGAAAAATTTTTTTGGTTTGGCATAATTGAAGATTGACCATTTTGCCAATTTTCTTGAGCAAGATTTGTGTTATTGTTTTGCCAAGGCTGTTGCGAAAAATTTTGCGCATTTTGTGCAAAATTTCCATTTAGCATAGAAGTTAAAATTGTAAACAGATTGTTATTCATGTCTTTATATATTCTTTTTCAAAAAAAATTGTTAAATTTTACTATCCTACAACATATATTGAACTAGGGGTCAAAATGAAATTATCGGATTTTAAAGACAGCAAACCTAAAAATGAGCAGGTTAGCGAAAGCAATTTGCAACAAATCTATGATAAATACAAAAACAGTTCTCAAAGCGAATTGTTTTCTGCGCTTATGCAAGAAGTTGCATCACAAAAAGCAAATGGAACTTTTGATTTTGAAAATTTGCAAAAAATGGTTAATTCTCTTGAGGGCGCTGTTCCACAAGAAAATTTTGAACAAATGAAAAGGATATTAAATAGACTTAAATGAATAGACAAAAAATAGATAGCACGCTTTTAAATCTTGCCAGAGCGCTTGGCTGGCAAAAAAAATTTGACTGCATTGTTAAAGCGTATGATTACCAAAGATTAAAAAACATTCTTTTACATAAAAAAATTGAAATTAAAAAATGTTATCCCTTTATACAAAGTTATCAACTTTCGTTGAATGGCGACCAACTTTCATGGGTTAGCAATCTTACACAGGTTGACAAAATTTTTTCTGTTTGCACAGCATCTGCCATGATGAACCTTGCCAAAAAGATTTTAAATGTTGAAAATTGCACTTTGACAGGTAAAGGTATAAAGGTTGCATTTATTGATACAGGAATTTCTGGCCATGTTGATTTTTGTTTAGGGGAAAAACGGATAAAAATTTTTAAAGACTTTGTTTATGGCAAAGAAAAATATTACGATGACAATGGGCACGGAACTTTTGTTGCTGGTGTTTGCGCTGGCAACGGAGTTTGTTCTGGTGGAAAATATGCCGGAATTGCTCCAAAGGCCGATATCATTGCATTGAAAGCACTTTCTTCAAAAGGAGAGGCTGGCGCGGATAAAATTTTGGAAGCAATGGAATGGATTTATGATAATCACAAAAAAGAAAATATAAATGTTGTTTGTATGAGTTTTGGCTCGGAACCGCTTGGATATAACGACCCAATTATGAGTGGTGCAGAAGCGCTATGGAAAGATGGTGTGGTTGTGGTGGCTGCAGCGGGCAATAGTGGACCAGAATTTCAAACTATAAAAAGCCCAGGAGTTTCCAGTCGCATTATCACGGTAGGAGGCTTTGATGACAACAGAATAGACGAAAACAGATTTGACGAAAAGTTTTTTGAAGTTGCGCAATTTTCATCAAGGGGGCCGTCGTTCAATCGCTTTAAACCCGACATTGTTGCACCAAGCGTTGATATAATCTCTTGCGGTCAAAATAATGACTATGTCAAACTAAGTGGCACTTCGGTTGCAACGCCAATGGTTGCAGGATTATGTGCACTAATTCTTGAAGAAAATCCTTCGCTTTCACCAAACCAAGTTAAAGGCAAATTGTTAAATAGTTGCAAACCAATTTCATTCAATCGCAACTTGGAAGGCTTTGGTTATCCCTGTGTAAAAAATGGATAATTTTTTTCATAAAAAAGATAAATATTTGTTTAAAAAACAAATAAATTGTCAATTTTTATCTAATTTATTTGGAAAAAATATTTATTCTGGTTATAATAATATAGATTATAGCAAATTGAATGACTTCTTTATAGGTGTAAGGTTGATTGTGGAGGGTAAAATTGAAAACTTTAACAAAGTTTAAGTTTATTTTTGTGGGCTTGCTATCATTAATGCTTACAGTTTTAGGCATTACTTTTATTTTTACTACCGATAAAACAGATGCCGCTATCGACTGGACAGGCCATTCATATACAAAGTTTACTCCATATGCCACACAAGATGGTGTTTATCTTTCACCGATTGAAGACCATTCAAGATTGGCATATATAGTTGTGTGGTCTCCTTATTCAATAATAGGCGAAGAAAGCGGTGAATATGTTATGACAGCACAGGGGGCAACTGTTGGCCTGGAAGGCATAACTTATGAAGGTTCACAACATCAAGGCACCAATACAGATTATTTCACGATAAGATATAGAATAGAAACATTTACGCAGAGCGATGTTTTTATTAGGCAAGTCAGAATTTCTGCTAAAAACGCATCTGGATTTTATACGCTTTACACAGGTGCCGATTACGGAATAAACACAACGCAGACAGAATTCAAATACGGCGACGATGTTGATAGAGATGATACTTTTGGCACAGTGCAAGGCAGTGGTGCTTATGATATCAACATGCTATACGATGTTGTGCTTTCTTATCAATACTACATAGACGGAACGCCTGTTCGCGTTTCCGCAGGCTCTGTTGCTGATGAACTTTCTGGCGGACTGGAAAGAGCAACAACGGTCAATCCTGCAAACTATACAAGAGAAGGTTATAGGCTTGACGGATTTTGGTCAGGGGAAAACAAAACAGGCAAACAAGTGCTTGACGAAAATGGATATTTTGTAAATGACTATGCTGCTACTCCTGGAATAACACTTTATCCTGGCTACAGCCAAGTGTTCTATTTTGATGTCAACGACAGCCTAGACGGCGTTGACAATGGCGCTGGAGAATATTTCACTTTTTCAGTCAAAGTTGATGGAGAAGTTTTATCGACAAATGTCAATGATTTTTATCAACAAGTTAGAGTTGGCTCAACAGTTGAAATTTACGATATCAAGACGGCAGAAAACTATTATTTCACCTATACCTTGTCAAATGAAGATGCAGAAATGGAAGACAGTTCAAGTTCGAATATAAAAATCCAAATGCCACAGGAAGAATTTGAATTAAAAATCAACATAAAATTTGTGCAGTATTGGACGGACGATTCTGCTCAAGAAGAACTAGGCGTTAACTTTACAAACTATACTTTATACGGCACAGGTACAGCAGATGACCCATATCTTATACAATCCGAAACCGACCTAGCCTTTCTCTCTTGGACGATATATAACAATAAGGCTTACAACGGAAATGTTACAAGTAGCAACTATTTCTATTCAGGCAAATATTTCAAACAGACCAAAGATTTGGATATGTCAGCATATTCTTGGCAACCGATTGGAAGTTCTAGATATTTTTCTGGCAATTATAATGGTGGAGGCTTTACAGTCTCTGGGCTTTACACTTCAGCAGGCTCTAACAACGCTTATTCATATCAAGGTTTGTTTGGGCGTGTTTGTACTTATAATACTGTTGCAGTTAGCATAACAAATATTGGTGTGATAGATTCTTTTATTCAAGGATATGATTATGTTGGCGGAGTGGTTGGGTATGTTTATATTGATTCTAATTCCAATTCACAAGTAACTATTAGTAATTGTTATAACACCGGCACTGTCACATCAACTTCAACTAGCAGTTATAGTTATGTCGGCGGAGTGGTTGGGTATGCCGATTCAAGTTTTTCAAGTTTAAAAGTAACCATCACCAATTGTTATAACACCGGCGCTGTTACGTCAACTTCAACTAGCAGTTATAGTTCTGTAGGCGGAGTGGTTGGGCGTGCTTATGCAACCATCGCCAATTGTTATAACACCGGCGCTGTTACAGGAAGCAGTTATGTCGGCGGAGTGGTTGGATATGCTTCTGGTTCAACCATCACCAATTGTTATAATACTGGGGCTGTTGAAGGATATAATTTGGTTGGCGGAGTGGTTGGGTATATTACTGGAATTATGAGTAATTGTTATAACACCGGTTCTGTTACAGGGATCAGTTCTGTAGGCGGAGTGGTTGGACAAGGGCATTTTAACCCAATTATTACAGATTGTTATAACATTGGGCCTGTTACAGCAACATTAACAACAGAAGATATAACAGGAACATCCTCAATCGTGCAATACGTTGGTGGGTTAATTGGTAGCGCTGTTGGTGATAACCCATCATTTCCAACTATTAAAAATTGTTATAACGCCGGTTCTGTTACCGCAACACTCTCAGTAACATCAACAACAGATATATATCAATCTGTTGGTGGGTTAATTGGAGACTCTACTTTTTCAACTGTAACAAATTGTTATAATATTGGTTCTATTGTAACAAAATTTGAATCTAATTCAACAAATACTAATAATTATGTTGGAGGATTGTTAGGAGAGGCTACCCATGCTGGTGGTGATGTGGCTGCAGTAATTTTTAATTGTTATAACACAGGTTCTGTTTCCATAACTTCAACTTCAAGTGTCCAGTATATTGGGGGAGTAATTGGATGTTTTCGCTTTAATTCTTATGCTTCAGATACTAATAAAGACCCTAATAATTTATATTATGGTGGAGAATGCACTTTGACAACTGGTATTGGCTCTGGCGAGGGAACAGCCACCAAAATTGATGCACCAGTTGAAGAGTGGGCAAAAAATATAGATTGGTATAGCGTCTCTGCAACAAATGAAGACGGCTCACTTGTTTGGGATAGCGCATATCCTTGGGATTTTGACACTGTTTGGGAATTTGGCAGACCACATTTTGCAAATTTCAACAACAACTATCCTGTTTTACAAGGCATGTGGTCAACAAACGGAACAGAAGTCATTTACTGGACGGATACAGAAGCCCAGACCACACTGGGCGTTGACTTTACAAACTATTCTTTAAGTGGCTCTGGCAATTCCGTTGACGACCCATATCTTATACAATCCGAAACCGACCTGGCGTTCTTGTCCTGGACGATATATAACAATAAGGCTTACAACGGAAATGTTACAAGTGGCAACTATTTCTATTCAGGCAAATATTTCAAACAGACCAAGAATTTAGATATGTCTGCATATTATTGGCAACCGATTGGAATTCTTTATCTTCGTGATGGAACAAGCACATCTAGATATTTTTCTGGCAATTATGATGGTTGCGGTTTTGTAGTTTCTGGGCTTTACACTCCTGCAGTGCCAGAAGGCATAACAACTCAACAGCAAGAGGTCTATTCATACCAAGGTCTGTTTGGATATGTTTATGGTTATAGTAGTTCAAAAACCGCTAATATTTCAAATATTGGAGTTGCCAAATCCGTTATTCGTGGATATACATATTTAGGTGCTTTGGTTGGTTGGGTTGATTATAATGTAACAATCACAAATTGTTATAACACCGGTTCTGTTATAGGAAATAATTATGTAGGCGGTATTGTAGGATTATCTAATGCTTCCGATATCCGCAATTGTCATAATGCTGGCGTTGTTACAGGAAGTGATTATGTAGGCGGTATTATTGGATATATTTATAATCCTTCTCTTTTAGAAAACTGTTACAATACTGGTTCTGTTATAGGAAGTAATGATGTAGGCGGTATTGTTGGCTATGCTGGCTCTAATACAGCCATTACTGCTTGCGGTGTTGAAACAGAGCAGATTTTCGGAAACAATAATGTCGGCATTATTACAGGATTCTATTCAAGCAGTTATTTTGTCACAAACTGCTATGGTATTGTTGGGGTCGATATAGGATTTGTTGGCTCGGGAGATTATGACAACTGCGTTTGGATTACAAATGTCGATGGCAATCAAAATAAGTTTTATAAAGGTTCAGACTTCTCCGCTTTTGCTTGGTTCAATCAAAACAGTTGCCCAATTCCAAAAAGTTTATCAATTCTGGGAGAACTCTTCACAAGCGATATCACTCCAACTTTGATAAGTTCGGCAGAATGGCAGGCTGTTGCCTAACTTTTGCTTTTAAAATCAACAAAAAATCAAGTCTAATCAACTTGATTTTTTTTATTTTATCATTTTTTTTATTTGTTCAATAATTTTATCACAAGTGTCAAAAGGTTGACTATTTTTCATGTTTTGTTTAAAAATTTCACGGTTCTTGTATACTTTATCAATGCTGTATAAAAATTTGGCGTTATCACAATTTTCTTCTTCAATCATCTCGCAAAAGTTTTGCTTTTTAAACAACTTTGCGTTGTCGATTTGGTCTCCGCGAGAGCATTTTTTTGACAGTGGTATCAACAGCATAGGTTTTCGGCAAGCCAAAAATTCATTGATTGCGCCAGAGCCTGCACGAGAAACAACAATATCGGCAAAGGCAATAAAGTCTCCCATATTTTCTGCATAATCAACTTGGAGATAATTTTTTGCTTTGTGGTGATTATTTTGTGCTTGTTTGCCCGCAATGTGCACAACATTATATTTTTTGGTCAAGTTATCAAGGTTGTTCCAGACCATGTCGTTTATAAATTTTGCACCAAGCGAACCTCCCACAATCAACAGATTTGGTTTTTGGCTGTCAAAGGTTGCCATTTTCCAAATCTTATTTTTATCTCCTGTTAGCAAATTTTTTCTTATTGGTTGACCGGTAAACAAGCATTTATCATTGTTTTCTGCTGTCTTTGCAAAGGTTGTGCACATAAGATTGCATTTTTTTAGTATTATTTTATTTGCAAGTCCAAATGTAAGGTCGCTTTCATGGCTAATAACTGGTATGTTCAATCTTGCTCCAGCAATGGCAACTGGCACAGCAACAAATCCGCCTTTTGATAAAATTAAAGATGGCTTTGTTTTGAGCAACATTTTTTTTGCTCTATAAATTGAATTTATAAGTTTGAAGGGGATAAGCAGATTTTTGACGGTAAATTTGCGTTCTAGTTTGACTGTTGGAATTTCATAAAAATCAATACCGGATTTTTTTATTATCTCTTTTTCCATTCCATTTCCGCCAATAAAAATAAATTTGTAATCTTTTTTTATTCGCTCTTCTATTGCAAGCAGTGGATAAATATGCCCAGCGGTGCCACCACCAGTCAAAATTATTGTTTTCATTATTTCTTTTTATTGTATATATGTTTTGTTTAATATTTTTGTACTATTTAGTTTGTTTATATTTGTCAAATTTATTAATTTTTTCAAACCTAACTATTAATCTTAATTTTAATTAAATAAATTTTTAATCTTAATTTTGTTAACGCAACTTTCAATCTTTAAGTTTATAAAACCACATTTCCCCTTTTTGCTTTTATCAAACTTGTTTTTTTGTCTAACCTTTGTCAAATGTGAGTTGCGATTTTTAAATTTATTAAACTTTAGTTTTAAATTTTTATTAATAAATATGCATAAATATGCAAAAAATTTGATGTTTATGCATTATTTATTTTTCAAATCTTCTTTTTATTAAATACTTTATCAATTTCGGTTGAAAAATTTACAAAAAAATTTGTTTAAAAATTTCGATTATGATATAATAATCTAAAGAATATATTTGAAGGAGAGATAATGGCTGGCAGTAATTATGATTCAAAAGACATTGTTGTGCTTGAGGGGCTTGACGCTGTAAGACTTCGTCCTGGTATGTATATTGGCACAACTGGCTCAAAGGGTTTTCATCATCTTTTATGGGAAATTGTTGACAATGCAATTGACGAAATTTCAAATGGCTATGGCGATACAATAAAAATTACAATAAACACAGACGGCTCTGCAACTGTTGAAGATAATGGGCGAGGCATTCCTGTTGATATGCATCCAACTCTTCACAAATCTGGCGTTGAAGTTGTATACACCACTTTGCATGCTGGTGGAAAGTTTAACAATTCAAACTACAAATTTTCTGGTGGGCTTCATGGTGTTGGTGCATCGGTTACAAATGCACTTTCTTCATGGTGTAATGTTACTGTCTATAAGGGTGGCAAGGAGTATTTTGTTGGCTTTCATTCCTATCGTGATGAAAATGGCAAAATGCATAGTGGTATTGCCAAAGAACCTTTGAAATGTGTTGGAAAAACCGACAAGCAAGGCACAAAGGTTACATTTTTGCCCGACAAAGAAATGTTTGGCAATGTTACTTTTAATTTTGAAAATGTTTGCTCAAGAGCAAGAGAACTTGCCTTTCTTAACAAAGGCTTGAAAATCGTGCTTGTTGACGACAGAACAGGTGAAGGGGAAATTTATCATTATGAAGGTGGAATTTCCGATTTTGCTTCTTATCTTGTTGAAGGAAAAAACAAACTCTTCTCTAAGCCGGTATATTTTCATGCAGAAGAAGAAAACTTTGACCTTGAAGTTGCTTTTATTTATACCGATTCTTACACAGAAAACAGCTTTTCTTTTGTAAACAACATTCCAACCATTGAAGGCGGAACTCATGAAACTGGTTTTAGAAGTGCTTTTACAAAAGTTATGAATGACTGGGCGCGCTCGAACAATTTTCTCAAAGACAAAGAACAAAATTTGCTGGGTGAAGATTTTAGGGAAGGGTTGACTGTTGTTTTGAATGTTAAAATGAACAATGTTCAATTTGAAGGACAGACAAAAACCAAACTTGGCAATCCTGAAGCCAAAACCCTTGTTGAAAGTTTGACTATCAAAAATTTAACAGCACTGTTTGCAGACAAGAAAAACGCAGGCACTGCAGAAATTATTGTCAACAAAGCAAAAGGTGCAGCAAAGGTTAGGGAGGCTGCGAAAAAGGCAAAAGAACTAACAAGAGCAAAAAATTCGGCCGAAAACTTTAATCTTGTTGGTAAACTGGCAGCATCAACTTCAAAAGACCGTGAAAAATCTGAACTCTTTATCGTTGAGGGTGATTCTGCAGGTGGAAGTGCAAAACAAGGCAGGGATAGACGCTTCCAAGCAATTCTTCCATTAAGAGGAAAACCGTTGAATGCAGAAAAAAAGAGAATTGACCAAGTGCTTGCAAATGAAGAAATAAGAACAATTATTTCTGCACTTAACACAGGTATTGGTGAAGATTTTGATATTTCTGGATTGAGATACAACAAGGTTATCATCTTGTCCGATGCCGACCAAGACGGTGCACACATAAGAGCAATCTTATTGACATTCTTCTACAGATATATGAGGGAACTTATAACTGACGGACATGTTTTTATTGGACTTCCTCCACTTTATAAAGTTTATAAAAAGGACTACACCGAATATGTCTACTCTGATGCCGAATTGCCAGATGCAATTGCAAGGGCAGGGCGAAATTATAGTTTGCAACGATATAAAGGTTTGGGAGAAATGAACCCTGAACAACTTTGGGAAACTACAATGGACCCCGAAAAACGAACAATGATACAAGTTAGCATTGATGATATTGCCGAAGCAGAACGATTGGTAACAACTTTGATGGGTGATGACATTGAAGCAAGAAAAAATTATATCAATGAGCATGCAAACTTTGATAAAGAAGATGAATTTTTCAAAAATTACAGCAAAGTGGGTGCAAAAAGTGCATCAAATTAAAGGGAATTGTTTATCGTTGCTTTGACTGTATAAATGATAAGTAAAAAATTTATAATTTACTATAAAGGTAAAAAAATCAAAATTGAAAATTTAAAAATAAATTGAAAACAATAATTAAAAATAAAGCAAAAAAGTTAAAATTAAAACTAGTTAAGAAAAAAGATACAAAAATTTTAAAACAAAGAGGGCGAAATGCAAGATAATTTTGAGCAGGAAAAAATGAATATTGATGGACAAGTTGACCACTGGGAAATGGACGAAAACTCGTCTGATGGCTCTGGTGGAGAGGGGGAAAAAGGAATAATCTATAAAAGCATTGATGAGGTGCTTCATGATTCTATGATTCCTTACACAGAAACCGTTGTTATGGATAGAGCACTTCCGCGTGTTGAAGATGGCTTGAAGCCTGTGCAACGCAGAATTCTTTATTCTATGTTGGAACTTGGAATAACTCCAGACAAGCCGTACAGAAAAAGTGCCAGAATTGTTGGTGATTGTCTTGGTAAATATCATCCACATGGCGATAGTTCTGTTTATGATGCAATGACTCGTATGGCACAAGACTATATTTTGCGTGCTCCGCTTGTTGATGGGCATGGAAACTTTGGTTCTATTGACGGTGACAGCCCTGCGGCTATGCGTTATACAGAGGCAAGGCTAACTCCGCTTGCCATGGAACTTATGAAAGACCTTGAAAAAGACACTGTTCGTTGGAGTTTAAACTTTGACGACACTTTAAAAGAACCTGACATGATGCCAGGGCGTTTTCCCAACCTTTTGGTTAACGGCGCCTCTGGTATTGCGGTTGGGGTTGCAACAAACATTCCTCCACACAACCTAGCAGAAGTTATTGATGGAGTTGTTGCCTACATTGATTCTCCGTCAATAAAACTAGAGCAGATGATGAAGATTATCAAAGCGCCTGACTTTCCAACTGGCGGACAAATCATTGATGATGGCGGACTAGAACAAGCCTACCGCACAGGTAAGGGGAAAATTCTTATTCGTTCAAAGGTTGAAGTCGAAAAACAGGGGGATAAAATTACACTTGTTATAAGCGAACTTCCTTATCAAGTCAATAAAGCGCTTCTGCTTCAAAAAATCGCAGAACTTAAAGAACAGCACAAAGACAAACTGGCTTCTATTAGTGAAATAAGAGATGAATCCGACAGAACAGGTATGCGTGCAGTTATAAAACTTAAAAAAGATGCAGATGTTAAGAAGATTTTGGAATATCTTTACAAATCTACAAATCTTCAAGTTTCATATGCCATAAACATGGTTGCTATTGCTGGTGGAAAGCCAAAACTTATGGGCTTGCTTGAAATTATTTCATATTATGCAAACTATCAGCGAGAGGTTATTGTTCGCAGAACAAAATATGACCTTAACATGGCAAAAGAACGCGCGCATATTGTGGAAGGCCTCTTGATTGCTATAAAAAATATTGATGAAGTGATAAAAATTATTAAAAAGTCGGCCACAACAAGTGAGGCAAAACAAAAATTGCGTGAAAGATTCAATTTGTCAGACAAACAGGCGCAAGCAATTTTGGATATGCGACTTGCAAGGCTTGTTAACCTGGAAGTTACAAAACTAGAACAAGAACTTAAAGAACTTAAGGCAAAAATTGCCGAGTATGAGCGTATTTTGTCTTCAAAGAAAGCACAATTTGATGTTGTTAAGAGCGAAATTTTAGAGATAAAACGCGCGTATGCCAACAAGCGTCGCTCAAAAATATTGAAAGATGGTCAAATTGTTATTGAAGAAGCAAAAGACCCAAATGAAATTGAAGGCGGAGATGTTATTCTTGCTCTTTCTGCCGGCAACACAATCAAACGAATTGCACCAAAAAATTATTCTATGAGCCAAAAGGGAATAACAGAAAACTCTACAATCACCGATATTCACAGTCAAGTGATAAAGGTAGACGCAAAAGAGTTTGTGTTTATCATCACAGATAAAGGCTCTTGCATCAAGGTCCGCGCAGGCGAAATTAAGGAATGCAAGTGGAAAGACAAAGGAATTGCTTTAAATCAAATTGATAAAACAATTTCTCCAACCGAAGTTCCTGTCAAGATTTTGACCGCAAAAAAAGATGGACAAATCTTGTTTATGACTGCGCAGGGAATGGTTAAAAAATCAAGCGTAAATGACCTTGTGGTTTCAAAACAACTCTATCAAGTTGTTAAGGTTAATGACGGCGACAGACTTATCAATGTGGAATATGTTGTGGATAAACCAATTTTGATGCTTTCAAAACAGGGTATGAGCCTTGCCTTTTCAAGTGAAGAAGTTCCATTGCAAGGCAGAATTTCTGCTGGTGTAAAAGGCATCAACCTTGAAGATGGCGACAGCAATATCTTTGCTGGTCAAATGACTTTTGACGGAGTGATTGCTGTTTCCGATAAGGGTTATATCAAGAAGATAAAATCTTCACTTTTCCAAATTGGTTCAAGATACAGAAAAGGACTTAAATATTTTGCCTTGACTGGCGGAGCAAAAGAAGTTTGCTTTGCTTGTGGAGAAAATGGGGGAGACACGATTTCTGTTGATTTTGGTTTAAAAATTCTTGCGCTTGAAGGCAAAAAGATTCCATATTCGGACAGGTTAAGCGCTGGCAATCAAATCATCAAAAAGCAATTTTTCTCTATAAACAAATATAATTTGTTGTAAAAAATAACTATAAAATTTTCAAAAAATATTATAAAATTATAAAAAGCTAATTAACAAAAAATTAATTAAAAAAAATGTCAAAAAAAACAATATAATTGCTTCAGACTGTAGACAAATAAAAAAGTCTACAGTTTTTTTGTTTTTTCTATCAATATATGATATAATTAGTTATGTTAAAAAGTTAGAAAAACTGAAAGCGCTATTGACTTTAATTTCATCTATGATAAAGTTAAAGATTTGTATGGTGATATTGGGCGTGGGAGTATCGACCCTGTTTCTTTAATTAAAATTGTTTTTGTCCAATACATGTTTGGTATTAGAAGCATGCGCCAAACTATCAAAGAAATTGAAGTTAATGTAGCATATAGATGGTTTTGTGGTTTTGGACTCACTGGAAGCGTACCACATTTTTCTACGTTTGGCAAAAACTATATGAGAAGATTTGAAGACAATGATATTTTTGAAAAATTATTTAATAAAATTCTTGCAGAGGCAATTGACAATGGTTTTGTAAATACTAAAGCAATTTACATGGATTCAACACATATTAAAGCCAATGCAAACAAGAAAAAAAAGATTGAAATATATGTAAAAAATGAAACTAAATCATATCAAAAAATTCTTGAAAAAGAAATTAATGAAGATAGAAATGCAAATGGGAAAAAAGAATTTAAAGATAAAGATAATGATGATAATCACAAGATAACTCAAAGCACAACAGATCCTGAAGCTGGTGAATTTCACAAGGGAGAACATGAAAAACAATTTGCATATTCTGCTCATACAGTATGTGATACAAAAGCTTTTGTATTAGATTTTAAAGTACCCGCTGCGAACAAACATGATAGCACAGTATTTTCTGAACTTTACCAAAAGATAATAAATAGATACAATTTTGAATATATAGGATTAGATGCAGGATACAAAACACCAGCTATAGCAAAAGAAATTTTAGAAACAGGTAAATTACCTTTAATGCCATATACAAGACCAAAAGGAAAATATAGAAAAGAATTTGAATACAATAAATATTATGATACATTTACCTGCCCTATGGGTAATGTTTTAGAGTATTCAACAACAAATAGACTGGGCTATAGAGAATATACAAGTGATCCTAATATGTGTAAAATATGCCCAAATTACAATAATTGCATAGCTAAATCACAAAATAAGAAAACAATATTTAGACATCTATGGCAAGGATATATAGAAAGAGTAAACGAGATAAGACATACACAAATATGGAAGGAATATTATCCAAAACGAAGCGAAACAATAGAACGAGTATTTGCAGATGCGAAAGAAAAACATGCCATGAGATATACGCAATTACGTGGTAAAAAGAAAGTAAGATTACAAGTCTTGCTAACTTTTTCATGTATGAATTTAAAAAAATTAGCAAATTGGAAATGGGGAACAAGAGGAAATACAAGAATTTTGTCGAAAATTAGAATATTTTTACAAAAACTATTTAAAATCGTAAATATTTCATTAAAATTTGTATAAAAAAACAAACAACTCTCTTTTGAAAAGTTGTTTGTCTTCAGTCTGAGATGACTATAAAATGTCATCTTTTTTTATATCAAAAGTTGCTTTTATTCAACAAATCACTGTTAAAGATTTGTTTTTTGTGAAAATTTTTGTTAAAATATTGTAGATTCTGCTTCATAGTAATTTTATCTTGGCAGTTTAGGCATATTATTTTCTTTTGAAAATATAATAGGTTATAGATTTTCGACAAATTCTTGCCTTTTTCTACTTTTTCCTGCACTTTTCTTATTTGTGAAAATCTAAAATTTATTTATTATTAAAAGTGAGGTTTGTATGCCATTTTGTGTTATCAAATCAAGAACAATCAAAATCTTTCTTGCAATGGTGGTGGTTGTCGCTTTGCTTGCTGTGTCTTTTGAGGGTGGCGCTTGTGCGCAAGTTTGGTTTGGCTATAGCACCAGACTTG
>CALVNU010000010.1 GCA_944349915.1 uncultured Clostridia bacterium
TGATCTAAATAGCTCGAATAACGAATACAAACAACTAGTGGCAGATTATATCAATGAGGTATGGATAAAAAAAATAGAAAAAATAAAAGAGTCTATTGCAACCTATAAAAATTCAATTAATAAATTGTTTGAAAAATTAAAGGATATTGATAAAGAAATCTATAGTGAATTGTTTGAAAATAATGATAAGTTGTCCGATATCAATACATTATATTATGTACAAAAATTTTTTATCAATAAATTATTGAGTATATCTAACCAAATTACAAACTATTATTCACAAGATGTTCTAACAACAGTCTTTGGAAATAGCGACCTTGCTACCGAACAAACAATTGATGACAATCAAATCAATGCAAATCAAGATCTTATTCAAGATTATTCAAACATGATTAATTTGCATCACAAAAGGATAATCAAATTTCCTGTACTATCACTTGTTATAAAAAAAATTATACCTATTGTGAAATTTGGTATTGAAAAGAGAAAAATTAATCTTAGATTTGACAATATTAGTGAATTATTTAAATATTTAAGCAAAGAACTTCATAATAAATCGCAAGAAAAAACCATGCAACAATCTAATAATACAGATACAACCAGATTCCAAAAAGCAGATCTAGATTATTTACACAAATCGCTTCAAATAATTGAAGATTTTGCAGACTCATCTTGGATGGCAAAAATTTATTATGGACCTAACGATACAATGTATTTGGATATAGGAATAGATTTGCAAAATAAAAATGTACTTCTTGCAATTTCCCAAAGTGAACCAGAATATATTGAGCCAAATATTAATACAGCCAAATCTTCATTAAGAATTGATAAAGACACAATTGCAAATTCATGTATAATTTCTAGGGATAAAGACAAATCTAAATAAAAAATAGAGCAATTCTATCATTTGATAGCATTGCTCTTTTATTTTTCGACCTTTTTTACAAAATAATTATTGTAACGGCATTAAAACATTTGCAAAATTTGATATTTTTGTGTAAACTTATACTTAAGGAGCATATATAAATGAATGAAATGATAGATGAAATCTTGGCCTCTTGTAAAGATGAAATACAAAAGTCAATCAACCATCAATTAAATGAATATATGGTTGTTAGAGCGGGCAGGGCAAACCCGCATATTCTTGATAAAGTTTTTATCGACTACTACGGCGTGCCAACGCCTTTAAAAAATATGGCAAGCATCACTGTTCCAGAAGCAAGAATGCTATGTGTGTCTGTGTGGGACCAAAGTCAAGTTAAAAATGTTATTAAAGCAATTTCAATGGCGGACCTTGGCGTTACTCCTAATGACGATGGCAAGGTTATAAGACTTGTTTTTCCAGCCCTAACCGAAGAACGCAGAAAAGACCTTGTTAAAGACATCAAAAAAATTGCCGAAGAGGCAAAAATTGGTGTTAGAGGTGCAAGGCGTGATGCTATGGAAATGATTGAGGACCTTCAAAAAAATGGCGAAATAAGTGAAGATGAACAAACAAACGCTGAAAAAGAAGTTCAAAAAATCATTGATAATGCTTGCGATAAAATTGATGAGAACTTTAAAGCAAAAGAAAAAGAAATCATGGAAGTCTAAATTTTCTTTAAAGGAATGTTAATGTCAAATTTAATTATACCAAAACATATCGCAATCATAATGGACGGCAACGGTAGGTGGGCAAAACGCAGAGGTCTGCCTCGTAATGCTGGACATAAAGCAGGCATAAATGCTATTGAAAAGACAATTGAAGGCGCTTTGAACATTAGCGTTAAATACTTAACTTTTTTTGCTTTTTCAACCGAAAATTGGAAAAGAAGTCAAGATGAAATTGATGGTATTTTTGATTTAATTCGTTTGTATCTCAAAAATAATCCTAACAAATTTCAAAATCTAGGGGTACAGATAAAACATATAGGTGAGATTTCGCCTTTCCCTGACGACTTGAAACATCAACTTCTAAAAACAGAAAAAGAAACAGAAAAAAACAATAAAATTGTCATCACCTTTGCCTTAAACTATGGCGGTCATGATGAAATAGTTCGCGCGGTAAATAAAATTATAAAATCTGGTAAAAAGGAAATACAATATTTTGATATACAGCAGAATTTGGACACCAACTTTTTGCCAGAACCCGACTTGATTATAAGAACCAGCGGAGAAGAGCGCTTGTCAAATTTTATGATGCTACAAATAGCATATAGCGAACTGTATTTTCCAAAAGTATATTGGCCAGATTTTGATGGCAAAAAACTTTTGAAAGCAATAAAAATTTACAGCAAACGAGAACGCAGATTTGGAGGAATAACACAATGAAAACACGACTTATGACATCAATATTAATCGTTGCAGTGCTGGCAATTGCCTTTGTTCTTAAAGAACTTGTTAGCCCATACTTTTTTGATGTTTTAATACTTTTTATTACAACCTTTTGCGCTTATGAAATGAGCAAACTGCTCACAAAAATGGACAAGCCAAACAATCAAATTTTGGCAACCATTTTCCCAGCATTTTTAATGTTGGTAATTCTCTTAAACTCTGCTTTTGACTCCGCTCTTGGAGTTGTTTATGGCATTATAATTGAGGTTGCGCTTATTGTTATCTTCTTTGCCATTGCTTTTGTATGGCCACTTATTACTAGAAATAAAACATTAAAAGAAATAAGATATAAAAGGCTTCAAGTAAGCAAAACAAAATATGCTTTCCAAAAAGCAATGAACACCGCTTTTACATTTGTTTATCCTTCATTTTTGTTAATGTTTATGAGTTATATAAACCATTTTGACGAACTTACAACATCATTTGCAAATGTAGGTTATTTTGGTGGATATCTTTCACTTATTGTGTTGCTGTTTGCCTTTCTTATTCCAATCTTTACCGACACTTTTGCATATCTTGTCGGCGGAATTTTTGGTGGCAAAAAACTAGCGCCAAAAATTAGCCCAAAAAAGACAATATCTGGCGCAGTGGGTGGACTGCTTGCTTGCGTTTTGTTTTCAACTGCAATATATTTTGTTTTATATTCTTTCCCACAACTAAAAACAATCTTTGCGGTTACAGGATTTGAATTCTATCATGTGATAATCATATCGTTTATCGGCTCAATCATAGCTCAAGCAGGCGACCTTCTTGAAAGTTTGCTAAAAAGACAAGCCTTGGTTAAAGATAGTGGGCGCATCTTGCCAGGACATGGCGGAATGCTTGATAGATGCGACTCTTATATGTTTGTAATGCCTTATATCTTTCTTGCATTTAGCATTTTTGTGCTTGTAATGTAAAATAAATTATAAATTCAAACTCAAACCAAACTGTAAGGATTATGCTTACATTTGACTGTTTTATTGGCTTTAACGAATATCCTATAAATTTTTTATAAGTGTTTTGTTAAGATTTATTACACTCTAATTTGTATTTATTAGCATTATTAAAATTAAATTTTGATTTGTTTAAACTATAAAAATTGATTTTCAAACATAAATTTGAAATCACAATAAGTTATAAAAGTTTGAAAAACAATATATATTATTTTAGATTTTTACCTCTGCTGTATAGCCTTTCCAAAAAACACAAAGAATGTCTAAAGGAGTAAAAATGACCTCTATTTTATACATTCTTCTTGCAATAGTTGTTCTGCTTTTTATGGTTCTTATCCACGAACTTGGACACTATTGCGTTGGAAGAATGTTAAACTTCAAAATTACAGAGTTTTCAATAGGGTTTGGAAAAGCCCTCTTTTCTCGTAAAAACAAAAGGGGAGAACTCATCTCTTTGCGTATTTTTCCACTTGGTGGCTATTGCGCATTTGAAGGCGAAGAAAATTCTGCAGATGGCAAAGATTCTTTTAGCACCCAACCACCTTGGAAAAGAATTTTAGTTTTTATTGCAGGTGTTGCTTTCAATTTTGCAACCGCTGTTGTTTTTTCATTTATTTTGCTTTGCACAATAGGTTATGACATACCTCAAGTTGTTGCCTTTGCATATCCTACAGTTTCCGAAAAAGCACAAAATGGTTATGTTATCACTTCTGTTGAAGAGTGCACAAATATGTTGACACTTGAAGAAAATCTTCGACTGCAAGAGGGCGATGTTATTATTGCTGTCAATGGCGAAAAAATTGACTTTGCTTATGGTGTTGCTTACGCAACCGCATTTGAAAATGAACTTGCAAAAGCACAGGCTTGGGCAAAAGAGAACAATAGTTCTGTTGCTAATTATTCTCTTATTGAGCTTACAGTGCGCAGAAATGGCGAATATCAAACAGCATATACTGGATTTGCTGTTGTTACGCGTGCTCCAATAACCAGCATCGACCAAGAAACAGGGGAATATGTGCTGGGTGAAGAAGAAATCGTATATTCCTCTGGTATTTCGGTAACAGCCTATGTTCACACTGTTTTGGAAGCCTTACAGCGCTGTGTTCCTTTTGCTTTTGGTCTTGCATGGATAGTGCTAAAATCTCTGTGGCTTTTGATAACTTTCCAACTTTCAATTGCAGAAATAGGTGGTCCAATTGCTACAATCACAACAATTGCTTCCTTTACTCAAGCAAACATTGCAAATTTGCTTATTTATATTCCGCTTATCTCGGCAAACCTTGCGGTGTTTAACATTCTGCCCATACCTTCACTTGACGGCTCGCATATTCTGTTTACAACAATAGAGGCAATACGAAAAAAGCCAATCAAACGGGAAATTGAAAATTTGATTCACACAATCGGGCTGTTAATTTTGTTCGGGGCGGTGATAATAATTGACATTTTGCATTTTGTGTTGTAAAATTTGCTTATGAATGAAATTTTGCAAAAGTTAAATAAAGCATGCGATTATAAATATGATTTTCTTAAAATTTACGAGGTGATTTACGATAAAAATAGCAATCTTTGCACCTTTACTTTTTTGTATCCACTTTCTCATAGCGACATGACGGCAGAAGATCGCACAGAACTTGAAAAACTGTTAAAAAGCACATTGTCTTTAAACGCAAATGTAAAGGTAAAATTTAAGAAAAGTTTTTTAGACGACATTCTTATCCATCGCGAAATTGCAAATTTTTTTACAAACGAAAAAAAGAGTCTTGCCCCTTACATTTTTGATGACAATATTATACTTTCTACCGATAATGAAAATGTGAATATAAAAATAAAACTAAACCAAGATATCTTCGCCATGATAAACGACCTTGAACTTAAAAACGAAATGCTTGCATATTTGAATGAAAAATTTATTGCACAGTTTTCTATTGATATTGAAGAAAATGAAGAAAAAATTCCCAACTTTATCGATGCTCCAGACCTTGAATCAAATTCAAAAAACAAAGTTGATAGATATGAAGTTGAGATTTTAAAGAAAATTGTTGGTAGCGAAATTAATCCAAAACCAGAATACATAAAGAACAATAAAAAGCCAAAATCAATGGTTATTCTTGCTGGTAAAATTTCAAATATTGTCAAAAAAACTTTCAAAATCAAAAAAGGCAAAAAAGCAGGAGAAGACAAGGCTTTTTACACTTTTATGCTTGACGATGGCGACAAAATTGATTGCATTTATTTTTGCTCAAAAACCAACGAAAAAGTTATGGATAGTCTGCAAGATGATATGTTTTTGCTATGTTTTGGAGATATAAATGTTGGACTAAGTGGCAACAACACATACTACATCAAAAAAATATCTTGGGCTCAACGCAAAGAAATGCAAACCCAAACGGTTGAAAATCAAGCATGTGATTATTCAAACCATATACCTGTCGTTATTCCAGAAAAAATTGAACTAACCGCACAAACATTTTTGTTCGACAAAAAAATAAACTACAACGACAATGTTAAGGGTAAAAGTGTGGTTGTGTTTGATATTGAAACAACAGGCCTCAACTTTGAAGAAGATGAAATAACAGAACTAGGTGCGGTTAAAATTGTAGACGGAGTTATCAAAGAAAAATTTTCAACTTTCGTCAAGCCATCAAAGCCAATTCCTTTGGAAGTGCAAAATCTTACTCATATTACAAATGAGATGGTAAAGAATGCACCTTCAATAAAAGATGTTATCTATGACTTTAAACAATTTAGTGAAAACTGTCTGCTATGCGGACATAATGTCATTGGCTTCGACCTTAAATTTATCAAAAAAGCGGGCGAAAAATTTGGGCTTTATTTTAAAAATCAAGTCATCGATACCTTAGTACTTGCACGCTCATCTTCATTACGCCTGCCAAACTATAAACTTGGCACAATCGTTACGGCTCTTGGACTGTCTTTAGAAGGGGCGCACAGGGCATATAATGACGCACTTGCCACAGCACAAGTCTTTCTTGAACTTTCAAAAGTAAGAAAATAATTTGTTAAAAATTCTAATTTTATTATCTAAAGGCCACTATCTTTAAAACCATCTTTAACGCGACTTTGTGATTTGTCATGGCTTCTTTCTTTTGAATTATATTAACTACCGACTTTGTGATTTATCATGACCTACATGCCGACTTTATTTATCTGTTATTACACCTTTTTTGTTTATCATGAATGGCATTACCTTAAAAATAAAGAAAAAGAGCAATGCACTTAAACAAAGGTTGAAGTTGCTGTGAAAATTAAGAAAAATTTTAATTAAGGTAAAAAATGTTATATTTTTTTAAATTTTAACATAAAAATTTTATTAAAAGGTTGATTTTATTTATTTGATGTGTTACAATAAACTTGACTAGAATAAAACGCGCGGGGAGTGAGCAAGATTTGTTCACTCCTTGCTTCGTAAATAAAGGAGGTTATATTTTGGCAAGCAAAACAAAAACGCTTTGTGAAGAAAAGATTGTGCCTATTATAGAGCAAATGGGCTACGATGTGATTGAAGTTGAATATGCAAAAAAATCTGACGGCATGAATTTGACTTTCTACATCGACTCCGACCACGGCATTACAACGGATGACTGCGAAAAAGTTAGCAAGGTTATCGACCCAATACTTGATGAAATCAATCCAACTGATGATAACCCATACACTTTGAATGTAAGTTCTCCAGGTCTTGACAGACCGTTTAAAAAAGACAGAGATTTTGCAAGAAACATAGGCAACGATGTTGAAATCACTTTGTTTGCAAAACAAGATGGAGTTAAATTCTTTGAAGGCAAACTTCTTGCTTTTGATGCAGACAGCGTTACGATAGAGCCTTATTCTTCCAAAAAAACAAAGAAACCTCTTCAAAGTCAAATCACAATCAAACGAGATAAAATTGCACATATTGTGCAAAGTATAAAATTTTAAGGAGCAAAAAACATGATTAATAAAGATTTTTTTCAAGCATTAGAAGACTTACAAGCAGAAAAGAAAATTAACAAAGAAACTTTTATTCAAACACTTGAAACCGCACTTACCTCTGCCTACAAAAAGATGTATGGCGAGGCTAAAAGCGCACTGGTAAAATTAAACCCAGAAAAAAATACTATCCGAATTTATTCTTACAAAACCATTGTCGACAATGTTGAAGACCCTGACAAAGAAATCTCTTTGGCTGAGGCAAGACTTATCAAAAAGTCTTTCAAGGTGGGAGATATTGTGCAAACCGAAGAGTCGACTAAAGATTTTGGAAGAATTGCCGCTCAAACTGCAAAACAGGTTGTTATGCAAAAACTCAAGGAAATGGAAAGACAAAATGCTCTTGACGAACTGTCTGAAAAAGAGGATGAATTGCTTACAACTATTGTAAAAAGAATTGACAATGGCACTATTTATGTTCAAATTTCAAATTCTCACACGGAAGGTGTTATGCTTCCTGCAGACCAAATTCCTGGCGAAAAATTCAATGTCGGCGACAGAGTAAAAGTTTATGTTAAAAAAATCAAAGACTCGTTTAAAGGCACACAAATTCAAGTTACAAGAAGCAATATCGGCTTTGTTAGAAAACTTTTTGAACTTGAAATTCCAGAAGTTGCAAATGGTGATATTGTTATCAAAAACATTGCAAGAGACCCCGGAAACAGAACTAAAGTTGCCATTTATGCAACCAAGCAAAATATTGACCCTATCGGCACTTGTGTTGGCTTTCATGGACAAAGAATTGATACTATCATTTCCGAACTTAATGGAGAAAAAATCGACCTTATCGAATATACCGAAGACCCACTTGAATATATTGCAAGAGCGCTTAGCCCTGCAAAAGTTTTAAGCGTTGAAACAAATGAAAGTTTAAAGGCTTCTAGAGTTATTGTTCCAGATGACAAACTCTCACTTGCAATTGGGAAAAATGGTCAAAATGTTAGATTGGCAGCACGACTAACAGGTTGGAAAATTGAAGTTAAGAGCGAAAGTTCTGTGTCAACTCAAAACACAAAAGAACCAGAATACGAACTTACAGAACTTAGTGATGATGCTTTTGAAGACCTTGGAGGCCTTGAAGAACTTGAACCTTTAACAGACGATGAGGATTAATCATGGAAAAGCGACAGCGTATGTGTATTGCTTGCCGACAAATGTTTGACAAAAAAGACTTAAACAGAATTGTTAAAAACAACAGTGGAGAAATTTTTGTTGACACAACTGGCAAGGCAAATGGAAGAGGTGCATACATTTGTTCAAACAAGGACTGCTTTGCAAAACTTAAAAAACAAAAACTGCTAAACAAGGCTTTCAAATGTAATGTTGACGAAAGTGTCTACCTTGACTTGGAGGAAAAAATTGCAAAAAAATAAATTAAACGGTTATATAAATATCTGCCGAAAAGCAAACTATCTTATTATAGGTGGAGAGGCGCTTGAAAAATATAACAAAAAACTCTATCTTGTTTTGTTTGACATCAATGCTGGCAAATCAACTTTAAAAATTGTCAAACTTCTGCAAGAGAGGGGGATAAAAACAATCGCGGTTGAAAATATGAAGGAAATTTCTTCCATTGACAACTGCAAAATTGTTGGTATAAAAAATAAACAACTTAGCGATATTATAGAAAATTTATGTGAAGAAAAGGAGTAAACTTTGGCAAATCAAACACTAAACAATTTAAAAATCATTCATGACATGCAAAAAGAAGGGGTTATCAACGAAAACATAAAAGATGTTCGTTCTTCAAAAGTTCTTCTAGATTCTTTTGCGCAAAAATTGCAAGCACGAGCAAAAGCAATTGAGGTTATGGAAGAAAACAAGAAAAAACTTGAACAAGTTGAGGTTAAAACTCCAGAAAAACCTGTGGAAGAAAAAAGTTCATTGACAAATGAGCAAGTTTTTTCAAACAGACAAAATCAAACACAAAATCAAAATAAATTCAAACGCTTTGATAACCAACAAAAACAAAACAAATTTTCTTCACAACGACCAAATGAACAAAAGCCACGCGAATTTAAAGACTTTAAAAAAGATGGTGCAAACAAAAATCAAAAACCTATCTTTAACAAACAAGGTCAAAACAAAAAGGGTGGAAACAATTTTGTCTCAACAAAAAACAATAATTTCCGTTCTTTTGCAAGTGCCGATGTTCCTGATATTGACATAAAAGCAGAAAGAAACTTTGCCAACAAAGCGAAATTTGCGCAAAAACATTCTGGCAATGAAGAACGAAAAATGCAAAACAAAAAAGCATCTTCTTCAAGAAGAAACAATGTTTTGGTTGAAGATGAAAATGGCTTTGAAGAAATATCTTATGGTTCAAGAAAAAGTGTGGTTAAAAAGAAAAAAGAAACCCAGCCTGCACAAGTTACAGTTATCACTCATGCTGTTATGACTTCAAAAGAGTTTACTGTCAAAGAGTTTAGCGAAAAGATAGGAAAGCCTGTCAATGAAATTGTTAAAAAACTTATGTTGCTTGGAATTATGGCAACCATCAACTCAAATATCGACTTTGAAACAGCGGAACTTGTTGCAAGCGACTTTGGAATTACACTTGAACTTAAAGCAGAAAAATCTTTTGAAGAAAAATTGCTTGAAAGTGCAAAAACTGATGATGATAAAGACGCTTTGGTTAAACGCCCACCAATCGTTGCTGTTATGGGACATGTTGACCACGGCAAAACTTCTCTTCTTGACGCATTTAGAAAAACAAATGTTGTAAGCGGAGAGGCAGGCGGTATCACACAAAGCATTGGCGCTTATCAAATTGAATTTAATGGTGAAAAAATCACATTTATTGATACTCCTGGACACGCAGCCTTCACTCAAATGCGTGCAAGAGGAGCACAGGCAACAGATATTGCAATTTTGGTTGTTGCGGCCGATGATGGTGTTATGCCTCAAACCATTGAAGCAATAAACCACATTAAAGCCGCCGGTGTGCCAATGATTGTTGCTATCAACAAGATGGATAAACCAGAAGCAAATCCAGATAGAATAAAACAACAACTTGCAGAAAACAATATTTTGCCTGAAGAATGGGGTGGCGATGTTATTTGCGTGCCATGTTCTGCCAAAACAGGAAAGGGACTTGATGACCTTAAACAAACCATTCTGCTTGTTGCTGAAATGTTGGAACTTAAAGCAAATCCAAACAAGATGGCTGTGGGCATTGTTATTGAAGCAGAACTTGATAAATCTCGCGGTCCTGTTGCAAACATTATTGTGCAAAATGGGACATTGCATACTGGCGACTCTGTTATGACAGGCCTTACTTATGGAAAAGTTAGGGCAATGTTTGATGACAAAGGCAAATCGGTTAAGACGGCCGAACCTTCAAAACCTGTATCAATTTTAGGCTTAAACGATGTGCCATCTTCTGGCGATGAAATCTATGGTGTTGAGGAAACATTGTCAAAAGCAGTTATTCAAGAAAGAATTGACCGTATAAAGAAAGAGCGCGCCACACATTCTTCTGGAGTAACCCTTGACACATTTATGAATAGGGTGCAAGAAGGCAGTTTGAAAAACCTTAATATCGTGCTTAAAGCCGATACTATGGGCTCTGTTGAAGCGCTTAAGGCTTCATTGCTTGCAATAAGAAATGAAGAAGCAAAAGTTAATATTGTTCATAGCGGAACTGGTGCGGTAACAGAAAGTGATGTTTCGCTTGCACAAACAACAAACTCTGTTATTATTGATTTCAACCAAAAAACATCTGCAAAAGTAAAAAACATGGCCGACAGTGCAAAGGTTGAAATTAAAGAATACAAAATCATTTACGATGTTGTAGATGACATAACAAATGCAATCAATGGCATGCTTTCTGTTAAATACGAAGAAAAATATATTGGAACTGCAGAAATAAGAATGGTATTCAAACTTTCAACTGCAGGAAAAGTTGCGGGCAGTTATGTTAAAGATGGCAAAATAACCAGAAATGCCGTTGCTGTTGTAAAACGCGGTAATGAAGAAATTGCTAAAACTGTTATTGATTCTTTGAAAATTGTTAAAGATGAAAAAGCGGAAGTTGCCAAAGGGTTTGAATGTGGAATCAAACTGCATGACAATATCGACTTTAAAGAGGGCGATTTGATTGAGTGCTATGTCAAAGAAGCAATCAAAAGATTTTAGTTTAAAATAGCAAATCAAATACAATTTTTAAAATGTAAAATTAACCTATAAACAGAAAGAAACAAAGACAAAACTTCAAATTAAAAATTAAAAACGGAGGAAACCTATGCCTACAAAACGATTTCAAAGAGCAAACAGCCAACTACAAAAATATATCACACTTATAATTCAAACTAAAATGAATGACAGCCGAATCTCCCCATTTATTTGCGTAAGTGAAGTGGAGGTTTCTCATGACTTTAAGTATTGCAAGGTTAAAATTGCCTTCGATACAAATGATGAAGAAGAACGAACACAAACCATAAAAGTTTTGCAAAAATCTGAAGGATATATTAAACACGAACTTGCAAATCTGCTTGATATGCCAAAAGTGCCACAACTACACTTTGAACTTGATAAAGGAACGCAGGCTTCTATTCGTGTCCACGAACTTTTAAAAACTATAGACATACCTCCAGAAACAGTGGGAGAAAGTGATGACAAATAAAAATTTAAAAAACATCGCTAAGATAATAAAAAAATCATCTTCTGTTGCAATATTTGGGCATACAGAACCTGATTTTGATGCACTAGGTTCGGCACTTGGGCTTAAATATGCATTGATGCTTTGTGGAAAAAGGGCAGATTTTATTTCAACAGGGCGGTCTACAGAGGTTGCTAAAAATATTTTTGGCGAAGACTTTGCCACAAAAAAATTTGATGCATCAAATTATGACCTTTATATAATAGTTGACACTCCAGCGCCTTCAAGATGTGAGCATCCTGAAGTTTTTAATGAAAACACAAATTCTATTTTGCTCGACCATCATAAACTAAACGGATTAACAGCAAAATATAACTATGTCAACACCGACAAAAGCGCTTGTGCAGAAATTGTGCTTGACATTTTGGAGATAGGTCATTTTAAAATAAACAAACAGGTTGCAACTTGTTTATATGCAGGGTTATCGACCGATACAGGCTCGTTTATAAACTCAAACACAAACGCAAATTCTTTTTTGTCTGCCTATAAACTAATAAAATATGGTGCAAACACAGCAGAGTTTAATGAAAAATATTACCGCTCTGTAACAGAAAAGGAAATCAAAATAAAACAATTTGTCTATAACAACTTCAAACTTCAAGATGGGATTGCTTCTTGTTCTATCACTCAAGAAGATATAAAACAACTTAAGGCAACCAAGCGCGATTTTTCACAAATAAGTTCTGAACTTATCAAATTCGAACAAACTAAAGTTGCATTGAGTGTGGTTGAAAAAGAACCTAATCAATTTTATTTTTCATTCCGCTCCAAAAATGGTTATCCTGTGCGTGATATAGCAGAGATGTTTGGTGGTGGTGGACACCTTTATGCTTGTGCTGGAAACATAGTGGACAAAAAAGCCTCATCTCAAGCCATTGCAAAAAAGATTGTCAAAGCGGTTAAAAATAAATTTAATCAAAAAGATTAATTCGGAAAAATAATTATAATTACATTGTATAAATTACAATAATAACCGCAACAGCAAACATTTAAAGTATTAAAATAAAATTAAAAGAGGTTAACATGCAAGAAAACGCAATTTTGCTTCTTAACAAAGAAAGGGGGATTTCGTCCAACAAAGCGGTAAACAAAGTAAAATATCTTCTTGGAGCAAATAAGGCTGGACATTTAGGCACATTAGATGTTCTCGGCGAAGGCTTGCTTCCAATAACACTAAACAAAGCAACAAAATTGTTTGATTATTTTTTGAATAAAGATAAAGAATACATAACAATTTTCAAGTTTGGACAAACCTCTAAAACTCTTGATTTAGAAGGAGAGTTAACGGAAGAAGACAAAACGCTTAACCTAACAGAAGATGACATAAAAAAAGTTCTGCCAAGTTTGATTGGTAAACAACAGCAAGTGCCACCACAATACAGCGCAAAAAAGGTTAATGGGCAAACGGCTTATAACTTGGCTAGGGCTGGAAAAGATGTTGTATTAAAACCTAAAGAGATTGAAATATACAACATAGAACTGCTAAATAAAATTGAGAAAAACACTTTTCAATTTAAAGTTGCTTGCTCAAGTGGAACATTTATTCGTGCTTTATGTAGAGATATGGCAACAAAACTATCAACATGTGGTGTTATGCAACGCATAATACGCACAAAATGTGGAAACTTTGATTTAAAAGACAGTTGCTCATTACAAGATATTGAACAAGGCAAATATAAACTTATCTCTGTTGATACAATTTTTGATTTTCAAGCAATCTTTCTAAATGACCACGAATTTATGCTTGTTCAAAATGGCGTTCAAATTTTTATGCCAAATCTAGAAAATAAAAAATACAAAGTTTATCATGGCAAAACTTTTCTTGGCATAGGAGAAATTTGCCATGGCAAACTTAAATTGATTTTGCGATTTATTTAACTTATTTATTATTATTTTTTACAATTTTTCCATCATTTTTTTATATCTTTTCTATTATTTTTAACACATTTTGTTACAGCAAAATTTTAAAATAGAAAATGTTTAAAATGCAATCTTTAATTTTAAAAATCAAATTTTTTTAACAAAAGGAGAAAACATGGCTATCAAATTTGGGCCTTCTGGTTGTGGAGATGAATTTTATGAGCAAGGCTTTAAAACCATTATGGATGTACCAAAATGGATTAAAGATTATGGGCTTGACGCTTATGAATACTCATTCGGACACGGATATCAAATGGGCAGTGGAACAGCAAAAATGGCAGGTGATTTGTTTAAAGAACAAAATATCGCTCTTTCAATTCATGCGCCATTCTATATAAACTTTGCAAATCCAGACCCTGTTATGTATGAAAAAACAAAGGGGTATATAAATACAGGAATAAAACTTATGCGCGCCTTCGGTGCCGACCATTTGGTTTTTCATCCCGCTTCATGTGGACAGCAAGCGCGTGAAGACGCTTTAAAACTTACAAATAAGCGATTTAATGAATTTTTTAATTCTCTCGATGAAAATGGTATGCTTGAAGGCATTTGGCTTTGTCCTGAAACAATGGGCAAGTCTATGCAAATTGGTTCTTATCAAGAAGTTATAGACCTTTGCTTGAACAACAAACACCTTGTGCCAACTTTTGATTTTGGACATATAAATTCATTAGAGCAGGGCTCTTTAAAAACACCGGAAGATTTCAAACGCATTTTAGACCTTTCAATTGAAAAACTTGGATTTGAACGCACAAATAATTGTCATATTCATTTTTCAAAAATTCAATATGGACCTAAAGGGGAGATAAAACATCTTAACTATGATGATAATATTTACGGCCCAAATTTTGAACCGCTTGCAGAAGTTTTGCTAGATTACAACCTGGAACCTAGAATTATTTGTGAGTCAATGAGTATGATGCCACATGATGCATTGATTATGAAAAATATTTATTACAATCTTAAGAAAAACCGCAAAGAGTAAAGACAAAAATAAAAAAAAGTATAACCAAAAAACTCATTAACGCATCTCTATGCACATTGGCAAAGTAAAATAAAAAATTAGTTGATAAACTCAACTTTAACGCAAAATTAAAAAACACAAAAGATTTAAAAAATATCAAATTTAAAAATGCCAAATAGAAAAAATAATCAAACATAAAACATGTGGCTATGCATGAACAAAGAAACATCACAAAATGGTTTTTAAAACACGATTTGTTTTTAAAGTTCTTAAAAAATTGTAAATTACATATAAAGTGAAAAATAAATTTTGTTAATCACTAGACAAACGGCTTTTTATGTGATAAAATAAAAAAGAACTTTAAAACTATACAATAAATATAAGGAGTTAATTATGATTTTTGCAGGAGATTTTAGAAAAGGAACAACTTTTGAAATGGACGGAGCAGTTTACTCTGTTGTGGACTTTCTGCATGTTAAACCAGGCAAAGGCTCTCCATTTGTTAGAGCAAAACTTAAAAATGTTATGACAGGGCAGGTTAAAGAAACAACTTTTAACCCTTCCGACAAATTTCAAATTGCCGTAATTGAAAAAAAGGAAATGACTTATCTTTACAACGATGGCGAAATTTACTATTTTATGGACACCGAAACTTATGACCAAATTCCTCTCAACAAAGACAGCATTGAAGATGC
>CALVNU010000011.1 GCA_944349915.1 uncultured Clostridia bacterium
AGTTAAAAAAGGCATCGAAGAAGATAAACTGTCTTGATTTTGAAGTAAAATAAAATTCGCAATCATTAAGATAAGGGCAAGCACGAGAGCAGAGATAAATGCAACTCGTGTTTTGTCTTTTTTATCTAATAACTGCCCAAGTGAAGATACCACAACTGCAGAATTTGCACTGTTTAACCCGCAATATAAAAGTGAATAAAATATAGATGGAAGTGGCAAAGATTTTGAAAAAGTTGGCATGGCAAAGGTTGCATTTAATGCAAGAATTATCAAAAATAAAATTGTCATGATAGGAACTAAAAATAAATTTATTTTGTTAAAAACAGAAAACCCCTTTTTTAATATTGTCAAGCACAAGATAATTGCCACAATAATTAAAATAAATGTTTCTATCTTGTTCTCTTCAATTTCTTGCACACAAGCAAACATGGCGGATGAAAAAACAAGGCAAATTGATAAGTTTAGAGTTATAAAAAATTTTGAATAACCCACCTTTGAAGTTGACAGATTGCTTGATAAAATAAATTTAAAAATAAAGAAAAAGAAAACAAATGCAAAAACTATGGCAAAATAAGACCATAAACCAAAACGCGAAAAGAAGACCGCTATCTCTTTGCCACTAAAAAAGCCACAACCTAAAACACTGCCCACCAGCGTTAAAATAATTGCAAATTTTGTCATAAGGTATATTATTAATTTTATATTTTTTTGATAACGAAATCTTGCAACAAAAAATTGCGAGCAAAAGCAAAATTTTTAAAAATTGCTTTTAAAAATTTTTTTGCCTTTTTGCAAAAAGGCAATCCCAACCGCTTGCAAAAAAATGCAAGCGGTCGGGGCTTTTGCTCGCCCAACAATACAAAAAAGGAGACAAAATGATATCAAATTATTATAGACAAGGCTCATACATTGACCTGCGTCCAAATTGCCATTTGTTTTACGGATGCTTGTTTCCTTCCCCTTCTTTTATCACTCCATGTTGCCCAACAAACTGTTTTAATCCATGCCAGTGCAACATAAACACTGCGTACTTTTTGGCAGGGGCGCTGTTATCTATGTGTCACAAATAACAAAAAAAAGCGAAGAAAGATGTGTTTATACCACTAATTCTTCGCTTTTTAAGTTATTTAATATTAAAAAATAATTACATTATTTTTTATTAAACATTCACAGCCTTCCAACTAGAATCTGTCAAAATTTCACTTGTAATATCTTCCGGCCATATTTGTCCAATCCAAGCAAGCCCTTTTGGAATAGGACAACTGTTTCTATTTGGCCAAGCAAAAGCGGAAAAATTTGTTCCGCAATATTCTTTATATGTAACGCCACCATTTTTTCTAATCCACATACAGTTTCTAAAAGTTCCAGAAGTATTGCCTACTGCAGAGAGATTGCCATTATAGACAGCATAACAATTTTCAACAACAGCATTTGAATTTGTGCACTCTCCCAAAAAAACGCCACTATTGCCGTTGCCAGAAATAGAAAATTTCTCTACACCACAGTCATTGATGTTAACATATCCAGTGCCTGCGATATATCCAACAAGTCCACCAGTTTTGCCAAAAACTGAAGTTGTAGCAACATCTCCCCAATTTCTGCAAGCAGATATATTTGCAATATATGAAAGATTAGATTGAATTGCTCCCACAATTCCCCCTGCCGAATGATTGGCATTAACACTGCCATTGTTGGTACAGAATTGAACGGTTGCAGAGTCTGTATTGCCAACAATTCCGCCTACATAATACTCCCCGTTTACAGATGCATAGTTATCACAGTTTTGCAAAACTGCAGAACTTGATTGACCAAGCAGTCCTCCAACTTGCGAATTACCGCTGATACTACCATAAACTTCACATAAAGAAAGAGTAACTCTTGCCAAAGCATTGCCAACAAGTCCGCCTACATAATCGTAACCATCAATCATTGCACTTTTTATCCTTACATGTTGAATTGAAGAAGGATAAGTGGCAGACGCACCTTTGACAAATCCAAATAATCCCTACCCTGAGTAAATAGGTCCAACCCCACCAACTGTTTTAATACCAGATATGGTAAAGAGTTTGCCATCATAGTTGCCTGCGAAATATGATTGAACCAACCGGCCTTCTCTGTTATATTCAATGCCAATTGGTTGCCAGTAATATGCCGATAAATCTATATTTGTTGTTTGCACAAAATATTTGCCAGAATAATTTGTACCCTCATAAACCTGTTTAGATAGATAAGCCAAATTTTCTGCGCTTGAAATTTGATATGGCTCTTGTTGAGTACCTTTGCCTTCAAAAGCATCTGTATGATTAAGCCACAATTCTTTCCACTGCGCTTTTATTGTTGTATTTGCGGTTGGTATAAGATTTGTTGCAGAATTTATGTTATAAGGTTTTCCATATATATCGTCATTAATAATAATCACATCTTTGATTTTGCCTTTAAAATAACTTCTGGCAACAGGAGTGGTTTGATTTGCGCCTGCTTCTCCACCGATAAAGATTCCGTTGGTATTATTGTATCCAATTGCACCAGAAGAAAAATCGCTTGACTTGGTTTCAAATTGATCGTCGATATAAAATTTTACATAACTACCATTAAATGCAATGGTAAAATTATGCCAACCAGATTTTAAAGAAGACCATTGTTTATCAAGAGTTATCGTTTTGTATCCAACACCCTTATCATATACAGGAACTTGGATATTTCCATTATTATTCTCAAGATTCCAACCACCTGTTTCTGTACAAGAAATTATCCTCATATTTTTTGTTGCATACTCTGCCCAATTGTCCATATACGCCGAAATTGAAATGGTAATTTTGTTACTATGCATATCATCTCGACCAATAGCAATAAAGTCATCAACGCCATCAAAGGTTTTCTCTTCACCCAAAAGTTGTGTGCTAACAATATTTGCATTGCCAGATATTATTTGCCAGCCAGCAAAAACATAACCCTCTTTTGTAGGATTTGGAAGATTGATAAAGTCTTTGTATTTTGCATTAATTTGCTGTGTAGAAATTTCTCCGCCGTCAACATTAAGGTTTATTGTTACGCTGTTTCTAGACCAAAGTGCAACAAGAGAACTGTTTGACGCACCAAAAGTGTAAACCAAAGTTTGTGTATTGCCTTCATTTACCGTCAAATTTGTTGCATCGTATGTGCCAAAATAAGCAACGTCCCAAACAACAGGATTTTCTGCACTTCCGACCGGTCCAGAAATAGCATAATAGTTTACACTGCTAAAAGTTCCACTGCTTCCACAGTTCCACCTGTGGATGTAAACTTCCCAATCTCCCGTGCCTTCTTGAGAAGTCAGCCAAGTTTTAGAAGCATTATTACCATAAGAATTGTTAAAAGAAGCTATACTGTATCCAATCGGGATTTTTGCATAGATAACCGCATAATAAACTTTGTTTGTGGCTGTTGGAAGATGATTTGTAAAGCCACCTAAATTTGGAGAAGCAGTTCCTGTATTTGTAATACGCAAAATTCTTGCCCCTGACGGTAACGGAATATCTGCATATTTTGCATCAAGATATGTATGAGTAACATTTCCGTTGCTTAAATTGTTGTATACGACGGTTCCATTTGTGCCTGTTTTAAAGAACGGATCTGCATAAGAATCATGCAATTTTCCAAAGGAAGAGATAGTGCCTTTACCGCCAAGCATCCAGCCTTCAAACGTAAAGCCCGTTCTATCTCCTGGTGGCAAAAGCGCCTTTGTAGTACCATATGTTTGAGTAAAAGTTGTCGGTTCCAAAGAATTGTTCCAAGTTCCACCATTTGGGTCTACCGATAAATTATAAGAATTTGTTGTAAAATTTAAAGTTATATTCACCCGCTGTGAAGGAACCGTTATAATAATTTTATTTTTAGTTGAGCCACTTTGTTCAACCCCATTTACAGAAATTGAGTATGATGAATAGGTTCGTCCCTCACCAATGCTAATATTATAAAGTTCCACTTTAGAGCCATAAGGCACTTGTTCATAAAAATCTGTCAAGCCTGTTTTTACAGTATCATTGTATTTTACAGAAAAAGAAAAACCTTTTCCAATAGCGCCATCATTTGTGCCATCAAGATAGTTATTAACATCAACATAATAACTATTTTTCTGCCAAACTGCATAAAGATTTACCGTTCCGTTATTTGTTGAAGTCAAGTTTTTAACTGATTGTCCGTTAGTATAAGTTGCACTTGTGGCGGTAGAACTTGTTGACCAGCCAAGAAAGGTGTAGCCCGTTCTGGTAATGTTATTGTTGTTTGTACGCAAATTTTGCGAAGCATCATAGGTGAAAGATTGATCTGCAAGAGAACCAGAACCACCATTTGCATTATATTTAACTGTGTATGTATTAGCGGTATACCCTGGATAAATGGTTCCACCAGGTCTATACGAATTACTGTGTTTACCATATTCATCCAAAACCTGTAACCCTGACTTATTTGTTCCAGAATAAAAACCTTCCAAAGTATAACCGGTTTTTGCATATGATGATGGACTGGCCGTGCTAGTATTTTCATAACCATTTACTGTAATTTTTGTAGTACCATTAATGTAATAAGTAAACGTACAATAAACATATATAAACGGAGCAAAAGTTGTACCAGTCAAGCCATTGTCGTCTCTATTAAATCTCAGCTTGCCAGTTGATATCAATCCTGGACTAGTACTTGATTCCCAAAGATGTTTATAAGTTCCGGAGCCAGCATCTATAATAACTTTATAAATTTCAACATTAGCATTTTTAGAGGTGATATTTATTTCGACTATATAATTTTTATAATCAATCAACCCCGAACTATTTGAACCAGTAATCGCTACCAATCCTAGTTCATTATCAATAATCAAAGAACCATTAGATATACTTTTAGATCCCATTGAATAAAAAGTTGAATTCCCTCCATATCCACAGTTAACACTCATTGTTACCGAAGAATAGAAATTACCATTTAAACTCGTTTGATATGACCCAGGAAATATAACTCCGCTTAATTTATAATCTACCGCTTCTGTCTCTTGGTTTTGTGAAGTCAAATGAGTAATTAAAAAATACCCAGTAACGGAAAAAAGAATTGCAAGAAACAGTGCGCTGAACAAAATTAATAAATTTCTTTTTTTTAACCAAAATATTCTCCTTTTATAAAAAAATTTAAAAATTGATTAAAAATCTTGATATCCTTTGACATTATACTTATTTTGACATGTTTTTACAAATGATTTATACATAAATATTATTTTTTTAAAAAACTTATGTTCTTATCCAAATTTTTTAAAAATAAAAAAGAGCATAAATTTATGCCCCTTTCAATTAAACCTTTCTATTTGCTCTGGTGTTGCCACTGCTTTAAAATTGTTTCCAAAAACTCAAATGCAACTTGATATGCATTGCTATTTTCTAGGTCTATTCCACTGTTTTTAAGAATATTGCACGGTTTATCACTTGCCCCTGCAGACAAAAACTTGAAATAATCTTCCAGCGCCCCATTTTCACCACTTAAAATTCTGTTTGCAAAGTTTATCGCGCAAATCAACCCTGTTGCGTATTTGTAGACATAAAAAGGTGTAAAGAAATGCGGTATTCTTGCCCATTCAAACTCTATTTCCTTGATAAGTTTGGTTTTTCCAAAATAAATTTTGTTTAAATTATAATATTCCTCACAAAGCAAGTCTTTAGTCAAAGGTTCTCCCGCTTCCTGCAAACTATGAATTTTTTCTTCAAATTCAGCAAACATAGTTTGCCGGAAAATTGTGCCTTTAACCATATCAAACAGTTTGTTGTAAAGTTCTATTTTTTCATTTTCCTTGCAATTTTTTAGCAAATATGAAAGCAAAAGCATTTCATTTGTCGTGCTTGCAATTTCAGCAAGAAAAATTGTGTAATCGGCCATTGCTCGCGGTTGATTTTTGTTTGAAAAATATGAATGCATTGCATGACCAAGTTCATGTGCCAAGGTAAAGACAGAGTCAAGGTCGCCCTCAAAATTTGTAAGCACAAACGGATGTGCATCATAGATAGCATTTTCATATGCTCCAGAGCGCTTGTTTTCATTTGGCATAACATCAATCCATTTTTCTTGTTTTGCCCCCTCTATAAGCCTTGTATATTCTTCTCCCAGTGGAGCAAATGCTTTTTTCAAAAGTTCAATTGCCTCATCATAACTATATTTTTTAGATTTTTTGGTTGAAATATCTGCCAAACAATCATAAATATAGAAATCTTTTAAACCAAGCGCTTTGCGTTTAAGGTCAAAATATTTAAAAAGAAGAGGCAAATGCTCACGCACCTGCTTGATAAGCATATAGTACACTTTGGAACTTACCTCTTCGTTAAACAAAGCCTCATCAAGCGCCGAATTGTAATGCCTTACCTTTGCAAAATAGCAATCGCACTTCACTTTGTTTATATAGTTATCCGCCAAGGTGTTGATAAACTGCCCATAAGTTTTGTGCATAATTTGCAGTGTGTTTTTTCTTAGTTCGCGGTCTTTATCTCTAATATATAGGCCATATTTAGAGTGATTAAGCTTATAACTTTTGCCCTTGCCATCTTTGACATTTTCAAATTTCATATCAACATCGCTAAGGTTATTCATTGTTGTGCTGTAGCCAAAAAAGTTGATACCTGCAAGCAATTGCTCTTGGTCATCTGTAAGATTATGTTTTTTAGATTTTTTTATCATTTCAAAATCGCGATGATAATCTTTAAATTTTTTATCCGCCAAAATTTCATCTAAAAGGTCGTCCGGAAGTTTTTGAATTTGCGTGGATAGCGGAGAAGTTTCAATATTAAAGTTGTTTAAAATGTTGGACATTTTTTGATAAAGTTTTTTTACATTGTTGTTTGCCAGGTCTTCATCTTTGCTTAAATAGATATACAAAATGGCTGGAGAAACAACCTTTTCAAATTCTTCATCAAGTTTTAAATATTTCCAAACAGCATTTTTATTGTCGATTTTTCCTATCAAACTTTTAAATTTAGGCAAAAAAAGATTGATTTTTTCAATTCTTTCTTCAAATTCTTGATTATTTTTGCATAGACAAGTTTTGTCCCACTTGAATTTTTCATCAATTTGACTTCTTGTTTTCATTTTTCACCTCAAAAAATATTTGTCTAAATAAAATTTTTTCCATGGTTGTTTTGTTTGGTCTGGTGGACAAGCAAACACCATTTTTTGTTTGCTTACAGGATGTTCAAACTCAAGTCTACCTGCCCAAAGTGCAAGGTTATACTCTTTTTGTCCATCATCTTTGCCATACTTTTTATCACCAACAAGCGGGCAATTTATTCCTGCAAATTGAACTCGAATTTGATGAGAACGACCAGAAATCAATTCAACCTGGCACAAATTTTCATTTTGCTCTGTTTGAAGCACTTTATATTTAAGTTCTGCGCGTTTTGCACCCACCTGGCTTAAAGGCACAATTTTTACAATATTTTCTTTTTCATCTTTTTTTAGATAATTTACAAGAGTGCCCTCGCGGTCTTTAAGATTGCCTTGACAAACACAATAATATGTTTTTTTCATCTTTCCATTTTTGATTTGTTCGCCAAGTCTTGAAGATGCTTTTGAAGTTCTGGCAAAAACCATAATTCCACCAGTTGGTCTATCAAGTCGATGTACAAGTCCAATGTATGCATCGCCTGGTTTGTTATAACGCACTTTTATATATTCCTTAACCATGGTGAGCATATCTTTATCCTTTGACTCGTCTGCTTGCGAAGGAATATTTTGCGGTTTGATTGCCACCACAACTTGATTGTCTTCATAAAGAATTTTCAAATCATTTGTATCCATTTTTCACCCTGCTTTTAATTTATAATTTTAATTGTTTTTATCGTTTTGTTTGTTTTTTATAGTTTTTTTGCTTTTTATTTTGAATTTTTTGTGATTTTTACAAAATTTTTGCCTAATTTACACACTATTTTATTTCATTATAAATATTTTTACAAATTAACTTTAAATTTGCTCCCGGTGTATAAGCAATTGATGACTAGCCTGGTGATGCAGAGTGCAAAAGCACTCTAAATTCGTAAGAATTTTAAAAATTTTATGAAATAAAATTTTTTGCATCACCAGGCGCCTGCCAAACTAAAAAACCTTAATTCCTCTTGCTCCACACGGCAAAACAAGTCCATCTTGAGATGGCAGTCCAATTTCATCTGCATCAATGCCACCTTTGCCAAAACATAAAGTCAAAATATTGTTAAGCACTCCTGGTTGCAGACCTGTTGTATAGGAAGATATAAGCACAAAAAGCGGTTTGTCCGACAACACTTTTTTGGTAAGACAAACAAAATCAAACAGGTCGTCTTCCAGTTTCCAAGTCTGCCCATTGCCTCCTCGTCCATAACTTGGTGGGTCCATAATGATTGCATCATAACTGTTTCCGCGCCTTATCTCTCTTTCAATAAATTTTTTGCAATCATCCACCAAAAATCTTATATTGTCGATACCGTTTAATTTCGCATTTTGTTTTGCAAGTTCCACCATTCCCTTGCTTGCATCAACATGTGTAACATCTGCACCTCTTTTTGCACAAACAACGCTTGCTGCGCCAGAGTAGGCAAAAAGGTTTAAAACTTTGATTTTTCTGTTTGCGTTTTTCAATAACTGCGAAATATCACTCCAGTTGACTGCTTGTTCTGGAAAAAGTCCTGTATGTTTAAACCCCATAGGTTTAACAATAAATTTCAAATCTTTCCAAGAAATCGTCCACTGCTCTGGAAGTTTGCTGTTAAACTGCCATTGTCCACCCCCTTGATTTGAGCGTCTATAAATAGCGTCAATCTTGCAAATTTTTTCCAAATCATTACTTTTCCAAATAACTTGTGGGTCTGGTCTTAAAAGCACATAATCTCCCCACCTTTCAAGTTTTTCGCCTTGGCTTGAAGATAAAACTTGATATTCTTTCCAATCTTTTGCAATTTTCATAGTTTCCTCTTGATAAAGTATAACAAAAAGACAACTTTATTGCAAGCGTTATAAAGTTGTCTTGAAGTTATTTTTAATTTTTTATCAAACTTTGGTGATAAAAATCGACAATTGTGGCTGTCCACTCATAGAAGTTGAAAATTCTCCCTTTTCACCTTTTTCAATCTTATCGGCAAGCAAGGTTTTTGAAAGTTCTTGCTTTTTGCTGGTGATAAGATTGATATATTGTTCATCACCTTT
Source organism: uncultured Clostridia bacterium (assembly GCA_944349915.1). GTDB lineage: Bacteria > Bacillota > Clostridia > Christensenellales > UBA1242 > Caccovivens. The sequence goes on from CALVNU010000011.1 coordinate 9,178, forward strand.
CAATTCTATCAAAATGTGGTCGGTAACATTCAATCCGCTATCCTTTCGAAGATTTTGAACTTTTGAAACAAACTCATTAATATTGCCCTTTTCAATCAAATCCTCTGTCAAGGTGGTGTCAAGCACAACTGTGATTTTTCCATTACTTGAAGAAGAAAACCCTTCTTTGTTTACCAAAGTTATCAAAAGGTCATCTTTAGAGATGTCAATATTTTGACCATCAACATCAAAACTTACAGCCTCTCCTGCGCGAACTTTTGAAACAATTTCATTTGCGTTTGATTTTTCCAAAAATTCACGAATTTTTGCCAAATATTTGCCATATTTTGGTCCTAAAGTTTTAAGTTGTGGCTTTAATGAATATGAAACAAATTCATCGGCATTGTGCAAAATTTGCAAATCTTCAACATTAAGTTCGTCTTTGATAAGTGAAATCAACTCATCATTCAACACAAGATTTTCACTCGCACAGACAATAACCTTTGAAAGTGGTTGACGATTTTTAACTCCGCTTGTATTTCGGCAAATTCTTCCATTTTCAACAATTTCAAGCACTTTGTCCATGCCTTCGTTTAAAGAAATGTCAATCATGCTCTCATCTGCAATAGGAAAAGATGCAAAATGCACACTTATAGGTGCAGTTTTATCTAAACTACGAACAAGATTTTGATAAATTTCTTCCGAAATGTAAGGCACAAAAGGTGCAATAACCTTGCTTAAACCAACCAAAACTTCATAAAGAGTTTTATATGCAGCAATCTTATCATCGCTTTGCTCACTACCCCAAAATCTTTCACGAGAGCGTCTTACATACCAGTTTGAAAGTTTATCAACAAAAGCGGAGATCTCTCTTGCTGGAGTTTGCATGTCATATCTTTCAAGGCAGTCGTCAACAAGTTTGATAAGCGCATTAAAATCCGACAAAAGCCATCTGTCCAGGAAAGATAGTTTGCAAGACTTAAGGTCTATCTTGCTTGGGTCGATTTGGTCAATCTCTGCATAAAGCACATAGAAGTAATAAACATTCCAAAGCGTACCCATAAATTTGCGTTGCAGGTCAACAAGATTATCTTCAATAAAAGGCAAACCTTGCGCTGGATTGCAACTTGTAAAGAAATACCATCTAACGCCATCTGCTCCATATTTATTTAAAACATCCCATGGGTCAACACCATTACCAAGGCTTTTGCTCATTTTAAGCCCATGTTTATCAAGCACAAGCCCCAAAACATTGCATGCCTTGTAAGGTGCTTTGCCAAAAACTGCTGTATTGACGGTTAGAAGAGTATAGAACCACCCTCTAGTTTGGTCAATAGCCTCGCTTATATAATCTGCCACAAAAGCCTTTTCAAATATATCTTTATTTTCAAAAGGATAATGATATTGTGCAAAAGGCATTGCTCCGCTGTCAAACCAGCAATCCATAACTTCAGGTGTGCGGTGCATAATCTTCCCGCATTCTGGACAGGTCATAGTAAGTTTGTCAAGACTTGGTTTATGCAAATCTATATCTGCTTTCGCCCCTGTTTTTTCTACCAATTCTTTAACAGAGCCAATAACATGAATATGCCCATTTTCACACACCCAGAAAGGAAGAGGCGTTCCCCAGAAGCGATTTCTTGAAATATTCCAATCAATGTTGTTTGCCAAGAAATTGCCCATCCTGCCGTTTTTGATATGGTCAGGTATCCAATTGATTTGTTGATTGTTGTCCACAAGTTGTTGCTTGATTGCTGTAGTTTTTACAAACCATGCATCCTGGGCATAATAGAGAAGTGGGCTTTTACACCTCCAGCAATGTGGATAAGAGTGTTCAAAAGGCATAACTTTAAACATTTTGTCCTCTGCCTCAAGTTTTTTAATGATAGGTTTATCGGCATCTTTGACGAACATGCCTTTAAACTCTGTCTCCTCACTCATTTGCCCATATTTATCAACAAGTCCAACAAAATCGAGCCCATATTTTTTGCCAACAAGAGCATCGTCTTCACCAAAGGCTGGAGCAATATGAACAATGCCTGTTCCGTCTGCAGTGGTAACATAGTCATCAACAGTTACAAAATATCCATTCTTCACTTTGTCTATAACATAGTCAAAAAGTGGTTGATATTTTTGAAATTCAAATTCCTTCCCCTTTTTGCGATAAACAACTGAATATTCCCCCTCTTCAAACAAAGTTGGAATCAACTTTTCAAGCATGATATAATTTTTGCCATTTGAAGCAATTTTTGCATAAATTTCATTAGGATTCATACACAGAGCAACATTTGATGGCAATGTCCAAGGTGTTGTGGTCCAAACCAAAAAGTAAGTATTATCTTCTTCAAGTGATTTGAATTTTACAAACACAGAATTTTCTTTTACAATTTTATAATTGTCGCCATTTTCAAGTTCTGCCTTTGAAAGAGAAGTTCCACATCTTGGGCAATATGGCACAACTTTGTGGCCTTTGTATATAAGCCCCTTCTCATGCATTTGCTTGAGCGCCCAGAAAATGCTTTCAATATATGAGTTTTGATATGTTATATAAGGGTTGTCCATATCCACCCAATAGGCAATTTTGTTTGTCAAGTCTTCCCACATAGACTTATATTCCCAAACAGAATTTTTGCAGTGGTCTATAAACTTATCAACACCATATTTTTCTATGTCTTGCTTGCCATTAAAGCCAAGTTTTTTCTCAACTTCAACTTCAACAGGAAGCCCATGGGTGTCCCAGCCTGCTTTTCTAAAGATATAGTACCCCTTCATACTTTTAAAGCGTGGAATAACATCTTTCATTGCCCGAGTGAGCACATGACCAATATGAGGTTTTCCATTTGCAGTTGGTGGGCCATCATGCAAAACAAAATATTTGCCAGAATCTTTATTTTGTTCTAGCGCTTTTTTAACAATGTTATTTTCCTGCCAAAACTTTGCAATCTTTTTTTCATTTGCAACAAAATCAAGTTTGCTTTCAACTTTGTTATACATAAACTCTCCTTTTTAGTGATTTTTATATTAAAAAAGCCCAAAAAGTTACAAGAACCTTTAGGCCAACCACTTGTAAACTTTATTTAGCGGGCAGACACCCACCTCTTCTATAACGGGAAGACCCGACAAAATCTACTTAAAGCAAATTGCTTGTTCGACCTTGTAACTCCAAAAGTGATAACAACTTAAACCCCACCGTTGTCTTACACCAACCGACAACTCTCTAATGCTAGGAAACTTTTAAGTGTCTTGTCTTTTATCATCGTTTTTTATTTTTTTTATTAAAACACAATCTTTTATAAAAGTCAAGCAAATTAAAGAAAAAGCGGAAAAATTTGACCAATTCAAAGTTAACATTTGATTGTCAACGGCATAAAAATAAAAATTTGATAGTTTAACTTAATCTTTGGTAAGTTAAAACAAAATCAATAGTTTTCAAGAATTTTGTTTGCTTCAAGCACATCACCGCCAGTCATAATCGCAACAGGAAGTTGAGAGTGCGAGCCATCTTTGGTAAATAAAATTGCAAGCAACTTGTGATTTTTATCAAATTCGTTTAAACATTCTTCAACAGTATAATAAGCAGGCACAACGGAATAATAATTGCTATCCTCAAGTTTGGAAAGCACATCTTCAATTTTGACATTTGAAAGAAAGACATCGGCTTTGCCACCTGTAATTAAAAACTTTCCAAAGGCATCCAAAATTTTTTGACCGTTAGCAACACCAATAAGTTCTTTATCTCTATACACTGGCAAATTTGAAAAGCCGGTGCTTGCAATGCGCTTGATAACATCTCTCATACTTGTGTCGGCAGAAACTATTGACACCTCACACCTTGCAACAGTTCCTATAGCCTTTGGCGGAGTGGTGAGCACAGATTCAATATGCTCAATTTTTTCTACAACGCTGTCATGCGGTTCTGCAATCACAATATTTTCATTGTTATTATGGATAATTGCATTTCTAAGTCTGCCATAATCAATCAAATCATCTTCATATTTGCGGACAGTATAGTTTAGCGACACCGCTTTACGAATTAATTCAGAAAAACCCATTGCCCTGTTAAAGCCATAACGCGTTTTTAAAAAATAATCGATATTATTAAAAGCATCTAAAAATCTTTTTGAATTTTTTTCTTTTTCCATAAACTCCTCAAACTATATAAAAAAAGTATAACATAAACAAGACAAAAGACCAAACAAAAGAAGAAATTTGTCATAAAAAATAGCAAATTTTATAAAAATCTTGCAAATATAAAATAAAAATGCTAAAAACATTGAAAAAATAAAAAAAATATGTTATCATAATTGCTGTCAAGCTAGATGGAGAGTTAGCGGTGCTCTGTAACCCACAATCCGCTATAGTGGGATTGAACGCTTGCCTAGGTTTAAATAGGTCAAATATGTGCAACTTATATTTGTGGTGAAATTAAGGTCTTATGCAACCAAAACCCTTGAACCATGTCAGGTCCTGGCGGAAGCATCATTAAGAGGTTATTTTGGTGTGCCATAAGGTTGCTTTAGTGGAGCAAATACCAGTTGAGGCAGTTGGTTTATTTCTATCAAAGCAAGTGCTTGACATGAAAATTAAAGCGAGGCAAATGCCCCGCTTTTTTGATTATAAGCAAGTTTTATAAAATGTTATTTACATATCATTTTTGATTTGATTAACTTTCTTCTCGGCCTTTTTCATGCCTTTCTTTATTTTAGTGCTGGTTTTATCCATGCCTTTTTTGATTTTTGCGCTGGTTTTATCCATGCCTTTTTTGATTTTTTGTTCGGTTTCATCAATTTTGTCTTCTGCTTTTTGTTCAAGTTTTTTTGCGCCTTGCATAACTTTGCTTTCTCCCATATCGACATTTTTTTTAAATTCATTTGAATATTTGTAAAGCATTACGCCAGCAATCATTCCCGTTCCAAAGCCAAGAAGAGCAATAAGTTCTTTCATGTTTCCCTCCTCGGCTTTATTATTTGCAAAAAACAAACTTTTATGCAAATATAAAGAGTTTATATCAAATTTCACTTAAACATATCAAAAAAACCAAAAACCTGGTCTTTAAAATCAAGCAAAATGCTTTTTAAGCCAAAGCCTCGGCCAAAAAGACCTGTAAAAAATTCAAGAAATGTGGAAGTTGTATTTTTGTGGGTAACCTCTTGTTTTTCCTCCACTTTCGGTGAGTTTTGTGGCAAAACTGTATACTTTTGTTTAGCAACCAATAAAGACCAATTCATTTGTTTAAGTTTTTTCTTTGTTTTTTCGTCAAGTTCTTTTGCCCTGGCTTTATCACGATAAAGCAAAATAATCATAAACACCCTAGCAAAAAAATCTTTAACATCGTCGGTGCTTGACATTCCGCCAATATACACCTGCGCCTCGTCTAAAAAAATTTCAATCATTTCATCCAAAAATTGTTCATTTTGCATTTCTTGAAAAATATCAAAAGCCACCAATACTGCTTCAAATTTTTCGTCTTGAACACTTTTGATAAGCAGTTTTATAAAATCGTCAATTTGTTTTTCATCTATATAATTTAGCGCTTCACCTGCAAAGTTTACAAAACAATCTAGCCAAGCGTTTAAGTTTGCTTGGCTAAATTTGTCATATCTGTTTATTTCTCTTCTAACTTTTCTTACAATCTGACCTTTTGTCAATTTGTTTTTCCTTTTAATA
>CALVNU010000012.1 GCA_944349915.1 uncultured Clostridia bacterium
TTGCCACACCAAGTTGTGGAAAATCTTATCTTTGTGATAAATACCCTAATTTGTTTGTTGATGTAGATGAAGAAAGATTAAGATGTAAATATGTTATTCCGGACAATATTACACGGCAAGAATTAGAGTCAACAAAAGGGATGCGAAATTTTCCGAGAAGATTTCATGGAGATGAACGAATAAAAGAATTATATAAACGACTTGATGTTTATGTTAAACAGGGAAAAACTCTTATACTTGCACCACATGATGATTGTATACAATATTTAATTGACAATAATATAAAATTTTGCTTCGTTTATCCTAAAATTACAATGAAACAAGAAATTATAAACAGAATGACAAAAAGAAATAATCCGCAAGAAACAATCAATCAAAACGCAGACATGTTTGAAACATTTTATCACAATAATAGTAAAGAAAATAAATCTGTAGTTCATTACCAGTTTGATAAAGATGAATATCTTGAAGATATTATATTTAAAAAATTTAATTATACAATAAAATAAAAATGAATTTAGCAATGTTTTAATAAAAGAGCAAGCCAATTTTAGGCTTGCTCCAGACTGTAGACAAACGGCGCGACCGAAAAATTAATTAACAATTTTTCTTGCGTCGTGTCGTCAAAGGCTACGCTTAGGTTAAGTTGTTAGAAACAACTTAAGATTGACGCTCGCCTTTTCCTTTTCCCCATAAATGCAAAAGCCTTTACGGGGTACCCCAAAATAAAACGCCCAAAACCAGTCATTTAGGGGAACTAAACTCCTGGCTTTGAGCATTTTCGAGCCTTGCCTCGCTTGTTTTTCTACAGTCTGTAAATTTGTCGACACATTAAGAGCAAGCCAATTTTAGGCTTGCTCTTTATTTTTGGCGGAGAGAGGGGGAGTCGAACCCCCGATACAACAAGTTGTATAACGGATTTCGAATCCGTCTCATTCGGCCTCTCTGACATCTCTCCAGATTGCGTCTTGGCAGAGTTTTTATCTCTCGCCTGCAAAATTGTTGATTTTTACTTTCAATTTGCAAGACTATGTTTATTATAGCATAAATTGAATAAAAGTAAAATAAATATTTGAAAATCATTTTGAATTTTGTTTGATTTTTTGTATAATTTTTATATAAATTTAAGGAGGTTTATTTATGGAAGAAAATCGTATGCCACTTATTGGCGACACAGCACCAAGTTTTACTGCAGTAACAACACAAGGAAACATCAATTTTCCTGCAGACTATAAAGGCAAATGGGTTATTCTTTTTTCTCACCCAGCAGATTTTACCCCTGTTTGCACAACAGAATTTATGACATTTGGTTCTATGATGGAGGAGTTTAAAGCACTTAACACAGAACTTGTTGGCTTGTCGGTTGATTCAATTTATTCACACATTGCGTGGCTTAGAAAAATTCAAGAACTTGAATGGAATGGCAAGAAAAACATTGAAGTTAAATTTCCACTTATTGAAGACATCAAAATGGAAGTTGCTTCAAAATATGGAATGATTCAACCAGGGCAATCAACAACTCAAGCGGTTAGGGCTGTGTTTATTATAGACCCAGAATCAAAAATTAGAACAATCTTGTATTATCCTATCTCAACAGGAAGAAATTTTGACGAAATCAAAAGAATTGTTATAGCATTGCAAAAGGCAGACAAAGACGCTTGTGCAACTCCTGCAGATTGGAGACCAGGCGATGATGTTATTGTTCCAACTGCTGGCTCTTGTGGGGTTGCAAAAGAAAGAGTGGAGAGTAGTGATAAAAATATGTATTGCCTTGATTGGTTTATGTGCTTTAGAAAAGAAAAGAAATAAACCTAAAATTTTAATAAAAGTGTGATTTTGTTGATTTTTTTCATAAAATGTATAGTATCATCAATAATTTACCTATTATTGTTGACATAAAGATACAATTGCAGTATTATAATTTTAAAGAGGTGTTATCATGAAATTGAAATTTAGAAAAGATAAGGATGTTGTAGAAACAGAAACAGTTGAAACAGCAAACACAGAACTTACTCACCCAGTTGAAGAAAACAACAAACCATCGCAAACAGTTGAAGAAAAAGAAACTGCAAAAACAGAAGTTGCAGACAAGAAAGAGGAGAAAGAAGAACAGAAAGAACAAGAACTTCAAGAAGAACAAACAAAAACACAAAGGTTTTTCAAAAAAGCCTTTAGTTATGAATGTATTTCTCTTTCACTTGCTGTATTGTCAATTTTCTTTAGTTTCTTTACAGCATTTTTACCACTTGCAACTTATTCTTTGCAAACACTGTCCGCATCAACAGCCTTCTTCTTTTTAGCGTTTGGATGTGCTTTTGCCGGGCTTACAATCGAAGTGGTCAAAATGATAAAAGGCGGATATAAAATTAATTATATTTTGCTTATAGTTATTGTTGCGCTTGTGATTTCCGTTGTTGTTGCACCAATGACTATGAATATGAATGTTGCATATTAAACAAAAAAGGCACCTTGAGTGCTTTTTTTGTTTGGATGGCCTTGTATGTAATATTTTTTAGATAGAGCACTTGTAATTTTGATAAGAAATATTGCGCTTGAATTATATAACTGTTGTAAAAATAAGTGTGCAAATGGGGGAAAAGTGCAAAAGGGAAAAGTATAACATTTTTTAGCCAATTTGTAAAAACCTATTGAAATTTATCAAATTTTGATGTATAATAAACTAACATAAATGAGGAGGGCAATATTATGATAGAAAGTAGTCCGGCAGGGGGATACAAGCACAGTGAAGTAGATGGATTTAAATTAGAAATTGTCGGGAATGATGTAACCCTTATTTCATGTCCTAAAGATAAAACAGGTGAAATAGTTATACCAAAAAATGTTACAAAAATTAGAGGATATATTTTTAGTGATGACGAAGAGATAACAAGCGTTATTATATCAGCCAGTGTAACAGATATTGATTTTTATCGAACCTTTGGCAGTTGTCCGAATGTAAGAATAGAGATAGCCAGAGACAATCCAGCATATTGTGTAGTGGATGATGTGGTATACAGCAAAGATATGACGAAAATTCTTTTCTGCCCACGATGGAAAAAAGAAGTTACAATCCCAGATAGCGTAACAAAAATTGGAGATCATGCCTTTTATGGTTGCAAAAGTTTCAAAGAAATTACCATTCCAGAGGCTGTAACAGAAATTGGGGAATGGGCCTTTTATGGTTGCAGAAAATTAGCAAGTGTTACCATTCCAGCTGTTGTAACAGATTGCAAATTTGCTTTGGCCTTTATGGATTGTTCAAATGTTAAGATAGATATATCCAAAGACAATCCAGCATATTGTGTAGTTGATGATGTTGTATACAGCAAAGATATGACAAAGCTTCTTTTTTGTCCACGATGGAAAGAAAAAGTAACAATTCCAGATGGTGTAACAGAAATTGGAGATAATGCTTTTTATGGTTGCACAAGTTTAACAAGTGTTAACATTCCAGATGGTGTAACAAAAATTGGAGATAATGCTTTTTATAATTGCGATAGGTTAGCAAATGTTACCATTCCAGAGGGTGTAACAGAAATTGGAGATGATGCTTTTGGAGGTTGTACAAGTTTAGCAAGTGTTACCATTCCAGAGGGTGTAACAAAAATTGGACAGAGAGCCTTTAAATATTGCATAAGGTTAGCAAGTGTTACCATTCCAGAGGGTGTAACAGAAATTGGATGGGGAGCCTTTGAAGGTTGTCTAACTTTAGCAATTGTTACCATTCCGGCCAGTGTAACAGAAATTGGAGAGGGTGTTTTTGAAGGTTGCGATAAAAATTTGGTAGTCAACTATATGGGATATCGCATGACTGTGAAGCAGTTCTATAAATTCTTTAAAGCATATCAAAGTAAACTGGAAGAACTTAAGAATAAATACATCAATAAAGAAGACCACGAAGACGATGGTGAGGTGAAGGAATAACAAAAGAGCAAAAAAATCGAGCAGAAATTCTGCTCTTTTTTTTGTGAAGTATATAAAAATGTGTTAGTTTTAACTTAAGTTTGCGTGGCATGTCAAGTGTTCTATAGTTTTATTGTCCTTTTTGCAAAATAAGGTTTGCTATTTTGCAATATGTGATGAATATGCGTTAGCATGCAAATTCGTAAGAATTTGAAAAATTTTATGGCAATAAAATTTTTGTCATCACATATGTGTGCAGAGGAGATTTATACAATTATATTGCAAATGCGATTTGGAACATAGATTATTTTTTTGATTTGTCCATTTACAAATTCTTTAACTTCTTGCAAAGCAAGGTTTTTTACTTTGTTTTCGTCCATGTCTACGCCGACAACAATTTTCCCACGCAGTTTGCCGTTGACTTGCACTGGGATTTCAACTTGGTTTGCAACAAGTGCGTTTTCATCATATTTTGGCCATGGTTGATATGCGATTGTTTCACGATGTCCCAAATTTTGCCATATTTCTTCTGTGATAAATGGACAAACAGGGTTTAGTAATTTTACAAAGCCTTCTGCATATTTTTTTGGGAATTTTTGTTCTTTTGCAAGTGCGTTTGCAAAAATCATCATTTGCGAGATTGCGGTGTTAAAATTTAATGTTTCAAAATCTTCTGTAACCTTTTTGACAGTTTGGTGATAGATTTGTTTTAAGTTGTCATTTTCAAATTCGCCGATTTCTTTTTCTTGATACATTTTCCAAATTCTGTCCAAAAACTTTTTAATACCTGCCACGCCGTTGTTGTCCCAAGGTTTTGAGATTTCAAGAGGTCCCATAAACATTTCATAAAGGCGCAAAGTGTCGGCGCCATATTTTGCGATAACATCATTAGGGTCAACAACATACTCTGGGTAGCGTTTGCCCATTTTTATTCCGTTTGCACCCAGAATCATGCCAGGGTGGACAAGTTTTTGGAAAGGTTCTTTTACAGGCACAACGCCTTCATCGTAAAGAAAGTTGTTCCACATTCTTGAATAAAGCAGGTGGCCAGTTGTATGTTCTGGTCCGCCGACATAAAGGTCAACAGGCAACCAATGTTCCAGCAATTTTATGTTTGCCAGTTGTTTATCGTTGTGGGGGTCGATATATCTTAAGAAATACCAACTTGAACCAGCAGAGCCTGGCATTGTGGAAGTTTCTCTTTTGCCATGCTTGCCTTTGTAGGTAACATTCACCCATGCTTCGTCTTTTGCAAGGGGACTGCTTCCGTCCTTTGCCGGTTTATAGTCCTTAAGAACTGGCAGAATAAGAGGCAAATCCTTGTCGTCCAGCACTGTTATTGTGCCATCATCGTTATGAATGATAGGAACAGGCTCGCCCCAATATCTTTGTCTTGCAAAAATCCACTCATGAATTCTGTAGTTGACTTTTTTGCGCGCTTTGCCCATTTTAATCAATTTGTCGGTGATTGCTTTTTTTGCCTCTTCAACTGTCAAGCCAGAAAATTCTTCGCTGTTGATAAGACGGCACCCTTTGCCAAGATAATCTTGCTTTTCAAAAGCAGAACTGCTTACATCTCTGCCGTCAATAACTTGAATCATATCAATGTTGTGCGCAACAGCATATTCAAAGTCGCGTTGGTCATGGCTTGGAACAGCCATAACGGCGCCAGTTCCATAACTTGCAAGCACAAAATCACCAATAAAAACAGGAACTTTTTTGTTATTTACTGGATTGATTGCAAACACGCCTTCAAGTTTTACACCGCTTTTGCCTTTGTTAAGTTCTGTTCGCTCAAGGTCGCTAAGTTTTGCAGTTGCTTTGCGGTATTCTTCAACTTCATGCCAATTTTGAATGCGGTCTTTCAAGTTGTCCACCATTTTTGCTTCTGGGGCCATAACCATAAAGGTTATACCATAAATTGTTTCAATGCAGGTTGTAAAGATAGAAAATTTTCCGCCACCCACAAGTTCAAAGTCAACTTCAACGCCTTCGGACCTGCCAATCCAATTTTTTTGCATGGTTTTTGTGCTTTCTGGCCAGTCAAGCCCGTCAAGCCCATCAATAAGACGGTCGCCATATTTTGCGATATCAATTATCCATTGTTTCATAAATTTTTTTACAATAGGATAGCCACCGCGTTCACTTTTTCCATCAACTATCTCGTCATTTGCAAGCACGCAACCCAGTTCTTCGCAGAAATTTACAGGCATTTCAATATATTTAGCAAGGCCTTTTTGATATAAGCGTTTAAAAATCCATTGCGTCCATTTATAATAACTTGGTTCGCATGTTGAAATTTCTCTGTCCCAGTCAAATGAGAGGCCGATATTTTTTAGTTGGCTTCTAAAATAATTTATATTTTTCTGCGTAAAACCATATGGAGGGTTGCCTGTTGCAATTGCATGCTGTTCTGCAGGCAAACCAAAGGAATCAAACCCCATAGGGTGCAAAACATTGTAGCCTTGCATTCTTTTCATACGGCTTACAATGTCGGTTGCTGTGTAACCTTCGGGGTGTCCAACATGCAATCCAGCACCAGAAGGGTAAGGAAACATATCAAGGGCGTAATATTTTGGCTTTGAAAAATCCCAAATGTCTGTTTTAAAAGTTTGATTTTGTTCCCAATAATTTTTCCATTTGTCTTCTATATTTTTAAAATCATATTCTTTCATTTCAATCTCCTAAATTAAAAATAGCAACCACAAATGGTTGCGCAAAATTTTTTTAGCACAACCAAAACTTGTGCCACAATTTAAGTGGACACTCAAGTTATAGAAGGGCTAAAATTTTAAAATTTTTCATAGTTTGATTTTAACATATAATTTTTTATTTTGTCAACCATTTTAATGTACCAAACAGAAAGAGGTTAAAATTAATTAAAAACAAATTGCAAAATGTTATAAATTAATTTGATAAAAAGTTATGTGATATTTGCAATATCTTAAAGCGCAAATAAATTTTGTAAAAATTGCTAAAATCAACAAGCAATTTTTAAGAAACGGAAAAGTAAAATTTGAAATTATCATTCAAAACATTGAAAATATATAAAAAATACAAAAAAACATACTAAAAACACAAAAAAAGGGTGAATTCACCCTTTTCTTAAAATTTTGACCAAATTTGCTAACTTGTTGCGTTAAGTTTTTTTATGGTAAGAGTTGCATCACCATTCTCTGGAATTGTTATTGTTGCACCGCCAGGAGCGGTTGTTGTGGTGATTGCAAGGTCTATAATATCATTTGCAGAAAGTGTTACAATCACAGAGTTTGATACATCCACAACAAATGTCCCGCCAGTTGCAGTTTCAAGAGCGGTTTGCTCTATTGTTGAAGATGCAATTGGGGTGGAGTTGTTTCTTGCAGTAACATTGAATGTCAACTCCGAAGTTGAATTAATTTGCAAATGATAGTTGATTTCATAGTCGCCCGCTTGCAGAGCAGTGATTTGATTTGATGCGGTTGAGGTGTTAAGAAGTGGCATTTCTGTGTCAAGTTCAACAGGAACATAAGTGTTTTCTGTTGTTATGGTTGGCGTTTGAGATGCCGAATTGTAAAGACCACCGTATGCGGCAAGACCTGCACCCGTTGGGCCAGTCGGACCAGTCGGACCAGTAGGACCTTCGGCACCGGTAGCACCAGCAGTTCCTTGAGGACCAGTAGGGCCAGTAGGACCTTCGGCACCGGTAGCACCAGCAGTTCCTTGAGGACCAGTAGGGCCAGTCGGCCCCGTAGGGCCTGTTCCCGTTCCTGCAGGACCTGTAGGACCTGTTGCTCCCGTAAGTCCTTGTGGGCCAGTAGGACCAGTAGGACCGGTTGCTCCTGCAATTCCTTGAGGACCAGTAGGGCCAGTCGGACCCGTTGGGCCTGTTCCCGTTCCTGCAGGACCTGTAGGACCGGTTGCTCCTGTAGTTCCTTGAGGACCAGTAGGGCCAGTCGGACCCGTTGGACCAGTAGCACCAGTTGCTCCAGCAGTTCCTTGAGGACCAGTCGGACCAGTAGGACCTTCGGCACCGGTAGCACCAGCAGTTCCTTGAGGACCAGTAGGACCAGTAGGACCCGTTGGACCAGTAGCACCAGTTGCTCCTGTAGTTCCTTGAGGGCCAGTAGGACCTGTAGCACCTTGAGGTATGTTAAATGTTAGGTCTGCAGTTGAACCAGTTCCAGATTGTACAACAGAAGCAGGAACTCCAGCAGCCAATGTGTTTGTGCCAATAACAGCCACAGTTGTTACCGTTGCACCAGTTGGGCCTGTAGGGCCCGTTGGACCAGTAGGACCCGTTGGACCAGTTGCACCTTGCGGACCAGCAGGACCAAGCGGACCAGTTGGACCGGTTGCGCCAGAAATGATTATTGCAGGTCTACAAGGTCTTTGGCAACAATTTGGTCGGTTGTTTCCAAAAAAATTATAAAGCATATTTTCCTCACTCGGAGTTTAAAACTCCAATGCATAATATGAAATAAAGGTGAAAAATGTAATTCTTTTTGAAAAAAGTGTTGAAAAATATTGCTATTTAATGTAAAATACTTAAAAGGAAAGATAATGAAAACGATTGAAAGAATGGAAAAATATATTAAAATTTTGGACGAGAGAATGCAACTTATCAAATATTGCATTTTGAATTATGTCAAAGAAAATCAAGAAGATTATTCCTTTAGGCGAAATGAAAATATTGGAAGCATTATTGAAATCAAACAGCACTCCGATAGTGGACAGTTTGCCAATCATTTGATGGTTGCTTTACAACAACAAAACAACGCACTTGTGCAATCTATAGAAGACAAAATAAAGGCGCTAAAAAAAGATTATTCAAAATCTAAAGTTATAGAAATTTTAAACGAAATTGCATCAAGCGGTGTGCTAAAAATGAAAAATGAAAAGCAGTTTCTTGAAATAGAAGAAAAAAAGCAAGAAGGTTTGAAAGTTTATGCCACAGAAATCACAAAAGAATTTTTGTATAAAGTTTCAAAGGTTGATTTTAAATGCGTTTATCAAATTCATTATTTGCTACTAAAAATGCAGGCCTTGGTGCATGGTAAAGAAGACCAAGAAAAATAATGCAAAAGATTATAGAAAAACATCGGAAATTGTTTGCAAAATCTTATAAATTGTTTGTAGAGCCTTTGATTTTTTCAAAGGCTTTTAAATTGTTTGCTTTATTTACTGCCGAAAGTTTTAGTTGTCGTTTGCTGTTTGAAGGAAGTTAAGAAGCGTTTGAAGGTTAAGGTTTATCAAAAGCGCCACTCTGTTTTCTTCGGGAATGTTTATCTGCTCTATAAGACTTTTTGAAGTTTCTATTGCTTTGGTCAAAAGTTGAGAAAAATTTAAAGTGTTATCCTTGCTTTCTGGAAGTTCAAGCGGGGAGGCGAAGAAGGAATAATAAAGATTGCTTATCAAAAGTTCTGTTTTGCATAGGGCGTCAATTTGCTCGCCATCTTCTGTTTGCTCTTTTGCAAGCACAACATAGTTGTAAAGAGACTGGATTGTCTGTTTTAAATTTTGCATATCTGTGTTTGAGTTTGCCATAGTTTGCGCAAACAAAGTGCCATTTTTGGAAAGTTCGCGTTTTTCTGTTAGAATATTGTGTTTAAAAAAATACTTGTGCATAAAGCTCTCCTTTTACACAAGTATATATGTTTGTTCAAATAAAATTGTTTAGTTTAAGTTACCAAAGTTGGATAAACAGCATGCAAGATTTCTGGAATTCCTATATTGATAAACAAAACAAGAGCAAGCAAAACAATCACGCCGATGATTGTGTTTTTTATGCGGTTTGCTGCATTTTTTCTTTGGTCTTCACTGTCGCTTTTTGCAAGGTTGATGCCAAGAATAATTGCATAAACCATGCCGGCGCCACCAATACAGGCAAGAATACCATACAAAATGTAGGGCAGTGTTCCATATAAATCATTTAGCCAACCAAGTTGACCTTGATATGTGTAGGCAAGAAGTGAAAGATTCATTTTGTTCTCCTTTTCTAATATCAAAAGTTGAGCCGAGCAAGGCAAAACCATAGTTTTTTCAATAAATGATGAAGTATTTTTGTTTGACAAAACTTGAAAACTTTAAAGATTTTTACATTACATAGATATGTTACCATATTTTTTGCATTTTAGCAAGCATTTTAAAAGAACATTTTGTAGGCAATAAATTATTTAGTTTAAAATCAAAGCAAAAAGATAAAAAATTGAAAACAAAAAACTCTCACGCAAGGTGAGAGTTTTATTTTTCAAACAAGTTGTTGTAAATTTCGGTTAGTTTTAGAAAAATTTTAATTTTTGTAATTGATTATTTGAGTATTATTGTTGCCCGGATGTTCCACCAGTTGAATCATTAGTAAGTCCGCCACTTTTATCAAGGCCGAATGCAGACAATATCATTGGAAGGAATGTGTTGAAGAACAGAATAAGCACAACTGTAACACCAACTGCGATTGCAACGGTGATAAGGTGTTTTTTTGCTTCATCACGCTTGCCTTGTTCGTCTGCTCTTGCAAGTTTAACGCCAAGCCAAATAGCATAAATTGCACCAACAGCACCAACAATGCCAAGAACAACCCACAAAACAATAGATAGAATTTTAAAAACAGAATCTAAAACAGTAAATGTATCGCTATACTCTCCAAGATTTCCTTGAAGGTTTTCAAAAAACGCTGACCATGATGCTACAATTTCTCCTAATAAACTTCCCATAACAACCTCCTTATTTGTTATCTTAATTTTGTTTACATGCTTATCATAGCATAAAAAAAATAAATTACAAAACGATTTTGACAAATTTTTCAAAATTTTTTAATTTTTTTTAATTTATTTTTTTATTATATTTTTTCGCAATATTTTTAAAATTATTTATTAACAGCAAAAATTTATAAAAATTTTCAATTTATTTTTAAATCAATTTCTATTTATTTTTCTATTTTTTTTCTTTTATAAATAAAAAAAATATTTTTCAATTATACACAAACAAAAAAACTGCCTTTTTAGGCAATTTTTTTTAAGGTTTAAAAGAAGAATGAATTGTTTCCATTTGGACAGGTGTTTTGCGTGCAATAGTTGCCCGAATAGCCATTTTGGCCACTTAAGGCAAGCAAAAGCAAAAGCAGAAAATTTGTGTTGGTGTTTAGGTTTGTGTCTGTTGCTGATGTTATGACAGAAAGCAAAAGAACAAACAAAATATTTTGTGTGTTATTCATATTTTCCTCCTTTTTACAAAATTTTTGTTTTTTCCTCAAAAAAGGGTAATTTTCTTTTTTGATTTTTCTTTTGTATTTGTCAAAATAGAAGTGTAAATTAGCGTCATAAATATTTATGAGCAAATATTTTAAAGTGTTAATAAAAGTGGGTGATATCATGGATAGATTTCTTCTTTTAACTGAAAAAAACAGACGAGATATTGTGAGCGCGCTTCCAGGTGAAAGTGCAACAAGGGCTCTTGCCGACTATTTTCAAAACTTTGCCGACTCGACAAGAATAAAAATTTTGTCCTGCCTTTCAATGTCAAACATGTGCGTGAACGACCTTTCAACCATACTAGGCATAAACCAGACAACCATTTCTCATCAACTTAAAAGCCTTAAAGACCAGGGGCTTGTTTCTTACAGACGAGAGGGCAAAATTTTGGTGTATTTTCTTACAAGTCCTGCGGTCAACGACATAATGCTCTATGCAGTGTCGGCAATTTGACTTCTCTTAATTTATTGCAGGGCAAACCTCTTGACAAAATGCCTGCTTTTTGGCATAATATTTGCAAGAGGAAATTATGAAACGAGTTTTTGATACTTTGCATGATATGAGTTTTGAACTGCCTAAAGATTATAGCCTTACATCTGACAAATACAACCTTCCAAATGGGCAGGGATTTATAAATAAAGAAAATTATCTTTCAAAAAGCGGACAGGTGATTTCTTTTTTTGAACTCTTTCGCTCAAAAGATGAGTTTTTTGAAAATTATAACACCCTTTGCCAAGACAGTCGCATGTTAAATCAAAAGTTTGAACTAGAAAAAGAGTTTAGCATCCGACTTGGCGACTTTGTTTTTCCTGTCTATATAATCAAGGGCTTCAATCAAAATCTTATCCATGTGGTGCAAATCTTTATCGATTGTGGCGACTGCATGGGCGTTTTGATGTTTAATATTGATGTTGTTGACGATGATGTTAAAGTTATGATTGCAAAAAACAAAACTTTTGCCGATGCCGTCAAAATCTTGAGGAGTGTGCAATGAAAAATCTTCTGCTTCACTCCTGCTGTGGACCTTGCTCAACGCAGGTTATTGATGTTTTAAAGAATGATTATAATGTTACTATATATTATTATAATCCTAATATAGACACAGATGAAGAGTACGCTCATAGGCTTGCCGAACAAAAACGCTATTGTCAAATTGTTGGCGTAACGGTGATTGAAGAAAAGTTTGACCCACAAGAGTTTCTTTCTGCCGTGAAAGGGCTTGAACAAGAAAAAGAAGGTGGTGCGCGCTGTCCGGTGTGCTTTAAACTGCGTCTTCAAAAAACCGCACAAAAGGCAAAAGAACTTGGCTTTGATTGTTTTGGAACAACACTTACAGTTTCTCCGCACAAAAACGCAGAAGTCATCAACGCTATTGGCAAAAGCATTTGTTTTGATGAAGATATTGAATTTATTGAAGGGAACTATAAAAAACAAGATGGTTACAAAAAGAGCATAGAGTTTTCAAAAAAATATAACCTCTACAGACAAAACTACTGTGGCTGTAAATTTTCAAAAATAAGATAAAATGCATAAATTTGTTTGGAATGTTTATCATTTTGTTGTAAAATGAGTGTCGGGATACAGAAAAATTGGATTTTGATTTAAATAGTGTTCAATTTGTTTATTTTGAAGACAAAAGATGTGAAAAGGTGATTATACAGAGTTTAAAAACCATTTACATCACCTTTTTTGTGTTTTTAATCATTTTTGTCTCATTGTTTTGCGCTTTTCAATCGGAATACATTTTTACACGAATAATAGGGCTCTCTATGCAACCAACTTTAAACCCAGACATTTATCTGCAATCACAGGCGCAAGATTATGCCATTGTTGATAAAGATGGAGTGGTCGATTATGGCGATATTGTGATTATTCTAAAGCCAGACGAGCCAGAAAGTGGAGCGTCTATCATCAAACGCGTTGTGGCTTTTGAAGGCGACAGAATTTCTATAATCAAAACTCGTGGCGAAGATGGGCTGTATTATTATCATCTTGTCCGTATAAAGTCTGGTAGCGATGAAGTTGAAATTGTTGAAGAAGATTATATCAATAGAGATGGTATCCTTCCCGATTGGGAAAACTTGACCCCTACTTCTGTGGGTTCGGTAACTTATGAACGCACATTTTATCAAAACTATTTCAATTTGTTTGGAGTATTTTATGATAGTTCTAGAATAGAGCGACATGAGGTAAACGGACAATCTGTTTTGTTCTATAGGCTTGGGGAAGATGAAATATTCTATATGGGAGACAACAGGGCGCATAGCACCGACGCTAGAGAGTTTGGCCCTGTAACCATGAGCGATATGGTGATTGGCAAGGTCGTCAAAATTGTAGAAAACGGAGCCTATTCGGACATGTTCTTTGTAAGAGGTTACTATCAACTTAAAGGCATTTTGGAATATTTTTTCCCAAAACTTTTAGATTATTTTGCGTGGAAGGGTTAAATCGTTTGGTTTTTGGGCAAAATTATGCTATCATACTTATAGTCTATAAGGCTTAAAATTAAAAAGGAGAGTGATTATGAACAAACAAGAATTTATCAAGGCTTTTGCAGAAAAAGCAAACTTTACGCAAAAAGATGCAGGTATCGCTTTTGACGCTATGGCATCAACTATTATTGATGCTCTTAAGAAAGGCGAAAAAATTCAAATAGCAGGATTTGGCTCTTATGAAGTTAAGACTCGTCCAGCAAGAGAAGGCATCAATCCTGCAACAAAACAAAAGGTTAAAATTCCAGCACAAAAAGTTCCATCTTTCAAATTTGGAAACAGTTTTAAAGGGCTTTTTAATTAATTGTAATTGATTTTTTAAATTTTGCTTGGCTTTGCCAAGCATTTTTTTTACATATTTTTTTTTCCTTTACTTATAATAGAGCAA
>CALVNU010000013.1 GCA_944349915.1 uncultured Clostridia bacterium
GCCTCTGCCCTTGTTCTTCAATTGCAACAACAAACTTACCCTTCAATTTTTGCTCCACTATTGAGTTTTGTCATCATTTTTTTCGTCTTTTTTGTCAAAATTTTCTTTGTTTTCAAGATTGTCTTTTTTTTCAAGGTTTTCTTTTGAGTTTAAATCTTGACATGTCGAAGTTTGATTTTTATCTTTATCAACTTGGTTTTGGCCTGTTTTTCTAATGTCTTTTGCCGTTTTTGCTTTCTCTGCTTTATAATCTTTTACGAAATCTACAATAAAGTAGATGATAAATAGCACAACGCCAATTGTGATTGCGCAATCTGCAATATTAAAAACTGGGAAGTCGATAAACTGCAAATTAATAAAATCACGAACATAGCCAAACACCAATCTGTCATATAAGTTGCCTATACAGCCACCAACAATCAATCCCACTATAACCGACAAAAAAATAGTTGTGCCATCCACCTTTGTATTGCCTGCCTTGCATTTTGAGAGATAAAACCACAGCAAACCCGCCATAATAAGCAATGAAATAATGATTAACAGCCAAGTTTGACCACTAAAAATACCCCAACTTGCGCCAAAATTTTGAACATAAACAAAGTTTATAAATCCGTCGATAAAACCAGCCTCATCTCCAACATTTGGAATAAGAAGACCTATCAAAAGATATTTTGTAAGCATATCAAAGAGTATTGCAACAAACGCAATAATGATTGCAATAAAATAGGTTTTGAAAAAATTACTCTTCAATTTCCATACCCTCCGGTAAATAGAGATAAAGTTTTCCTTCTTCAAGTTCATGCCTAGATGCAGACAAAGCAAAGCAAACACCTTCAAAATATGTCAAGATGCGCTCTGCCAAATCTTTTTCGCAATATTCAATCGAAATTATGCAAGGGTTATTATTTTTAAGAATTTCCGCAAAATCTCTAACTTGCAAAAATGTTTCAGGATAATAAACTGGAACACCGTCAATTTCTTCTGCTCTAGATTTTACCTTGCCATGTTTTATTTTAAAACTGGCTTTTGTTTTATTTTTTTCTGGTCGTTTGCTTTTTTCTTCACTTTCAAAGCCCATTGCTTGAAAAATCTTACCTATAAATCCCATAAATTCACCTTCCAAATAATATATAAAGATTATAGCATAAAAAATTGAAAGATAAAAAAGATTTTTTAATTAAAAAAGATAATGATTGCAAAAATTGCAATTTTTACCATAATTTTGTTTTAATATTTAAAATTTTTTCAAAAATATTGTAAATATATTAAAAAAAAATTATCTTAAACCTATAATTTCAAGAAAATCTTTAAAAAAGCAACTTTTATTCTATTATTATCAAAACAACATTAAGCACTTAACTTTGCCATTCAATAATAAAAAATTGACTTCCACAGCGATATTATCTAAATTGAAATCATTGTTTACAATAACACACTCTAAATTAAAATAGTTTTTTAAAAAATATTTAAATTGAAACAAAAGACTAACTTATAAATTTTCAAAAGATTGATTTATAAAAAATTGACTTGCTGTTTACTAAAAAGATACCTACTGTTTACTAAAAATGCACAGACTGTTTAGTAAAAAATTAACCTACTGTTTAATACAAGATTGCCTTTGTTATTTACCAAAAAGATAAAATAAATAAGATTAACCTGCACCACCATAAAAAATCATTATATACCAACTTTAACACTCATTTTTATAAATAAAACTAAAAATTCTATTTTATACAATACAAATAAAAAATGACTGGAAAATTTCAGTCATTTTTTATGCAAATTTTTTAACAATTATTTAATAAATAAGATTATTCAATAATTGAAGAAACTACACCAGAACCAACTGTTCTGCCACCTTCACGGATAGCGAAACGAAGTCCTTGTTCAATAGCGATAGGATTGATAAGAGTGATTGTCATTTTTACATGGTCACCAGGCATAACCATTTCAACACCCTTTTCAAGTTCAATAACACCTGTGATGTCAGTTGTTCTAAAATAGAATTGTGGTCTGTAACCATTGAAGAATGGAGTGTGGCGTCCACCTTCTTCTTTCTTAAGAACATAAACTTCAGCAGTGAATTTTGTGTGTGGGTGAATAGTTCCTGGTTTGCAAAGAACTTGACCTCTTTCGATGTCCGATCTTTGAATTCCACGAAGAAGAAGACCTGCGTTATCACCAGCGATAGCAGCATCAAGAGACTTGTGGAACATTTCAACGCCTGTTACAACAGTTTGTTTAGAAGCACCAAGTCCAACGATTTCAACAGTATCACCGATTTTTACAGAACCTCTTTCTACTCTACCAGTTGCAACTGTTCCACGACCAGTGATTGTGAAAACGTCTTCAACAGGCATAAGGAAAGGTTTGTCAGTTTCTCTTTGAGGTTCAGGAATATAAGTGTCAAGAGCGTCAAGAAGTTCTTGAATGCATTGACATGCAGGGTCTGTAACATTGCCTGCTTGAGCAGCTTCGAGAGCCTTCAATGCAGAACCTTTGATGATAGGAGTTTTGTCTCCTGGGAAACCATATTCGGTAAGAAGGTCTCTAATTTCCATTTCAACAAGTTCAAGAAGTTCTGGATCGTCAACTTGATCAGTTTTGTTCATAAATACAACGATGTAAGGAACACCAACCTGTCTAGCAAGAAGAATGTGCTCTCTTGTTTGAGGCATAGGACCATCTGTTGCAGCAACAACAAGGATAGCGCCGTCCATTTGAGCAGCACCTGTAATCATGTTTTTAACATAGTCAGCGTGTCCTGGGCAGTCAACGTGAGCATAGTGACGTTTGTCAGTTTCATACTCAACGTGAGCTGTGTTGATTGTGATACCTCTAGCCTTTTCTTCTGGGGCTTTATCGATTTCATCATATCTCATTTTTTGAGCATAACCCTTAGCAGCAGAATACATTGTGATTGCAGCAGTAAGAGTTGTTTTGCCGTGGTCAACGTGACCAATAGTTCCAACATTTACGTGTGGTTTTTTTCTTTCATAAACACCAATAGCCATTTTAAAAAATCTCCTTTTTTTGTTTTACTACGATATCATAACATATTTTTTTGCAAAAGCAAAATGATTTTTCAATTTTTTTTAAATTTTTGTCATTTTTTTTGACTAAACCTCCCCCTGCAGACGACAGGGATAAGTTTTATTGTTTATTTTTTGCTCTTTCACCAATAATGTTTTGAGCGATAGATTTTGGAACTTCTTGATATTTCAAAGGTTCCATAACATAGTTGCCTCTGCCCTGTGTTTGAGAGCGAAGGTCTGTTGCATATCCAAACATTTCTGCAAGAGGAACTTCCGCATTGACAATTTGAATTCCTGCAGAAGATTCTGTTCCAGTAAGCATACCTCTTCTAGAAGTAAGGTTGCCCATAACAGTTCCAAGATACTCATCTGGCACTTCAACAGAAACTTTCATGATAGGTTCTAGAAGCACTGGGTCTGCATTTCTTGCACCTTCTTGGAAAGCCATTGAACCAGCAATCTTGAAGGCCATTTCCGAAGAGTCGACTTCGTGGTAAGAACCGTCAACCAAAGTAACTTTAAAGTCTACAGTCTCATATCCAGCAAGCACACCATTCATTCTTGCTTCGTTGATACCATTGTTGATTGGTTGGATATATTCTTTTGGAACAGAACCACCAACGGTTTTATCAACAAATTGATAGCCTTCACCTGGAGCAAGAGGTTCCATTTCAATAACGCAGTGTCCATATTGACCTTTACCGCCAGACTGTCTAATAAATTTCCCTTCGGCGCGAACAGCCTTTTTGATGGCTTCACGATAACTAACTTGAGGTTTACCAACAGTTGCTTCAACTTTAAATTCTCTCAAAAGTCTGTCAACAATAATTTCAAGGTGAAGTTCGCCCATACCAGCAATCAAAGTTTGTCCAGTTTCTTGGTTTGTTGAAACTCTAAAAGAAGGGTCTTCTCTTGAAAGTTTTGCAAGAGCAAGAGCCATTTTTTCTTGCATATCCTTTGTTTTAGGTTCGATAGCAAGTTGGATAACAGGTTCTGGGAATTCCATGCTCTCAAGTTGGATAGGATGTTTTTCATCACAAAGAGTGTGTCCTGTGATTGTGTCTTTAAGTCCAACAATAGCGGCAATGTCGCCTGCAGAAACTTCATTGATTTCCTGTCTGTTGTTTGCGTGCATTCTAATAAGACGGCCAACTCTTTCGGTTTTTCCTGTGTTTGAGTTGTAAACATAAGAGCCTGCCGTAAGTTTTCCACTATATACACGGAAGAAAGTAAGTCCACCAACATAAGGGTCTGTCATAATTTTGAATGCAAGGCCTGCAAGAGGTGCATTTTCGTCTGGTTTTCTGTCTTCTTCTTTCCCTGTTTCTGGGTTGATACCTTTGATATAATCAATATCAAGAGGGCTTGGAAGATATTCAACCATGGCGTCAAGCAACATTTGGACGCCTTTATTTTTGTATGACGAACCGCAAAGAACAGGTGTTAATGTTTTTGCGATTGTTGCCTTTCTTATCGCTTTTTGAAGTTCATCAATTGAAATTTCATCACCTTCAAAGTATCTTTCAAGCAAGGCGTCATCGGTTTCAACGATTTTTTCAATCATCTTATCATGTTCTTCTTGCGCTCTAGCCTTAAGATTTTCTGGGATTTCTGCGATTTCAATTTGAGTTCCCATATCATCTTTGTAAATTTCAGCCTTCATAGTTAAAAGGTCGATAATTCCAGAGAATGTGTCAGCCTCTCCAATAGGCATTTGGATAGGCAATGGATTTGTTTTAAGTCTGCGCTGGATAGACTCAACGCAACCAAAAAAGTCAGCGGCATCTCTGTCCATTTTGTTTACATAAATGATTGTTGGCACTTTGTATTTTGTAGCCTGGCGCCAAACTGTTTCTGTTTGAGGTTGAACTTTATCACGAGCAGAAAGCACCAAAACAGCACCATCAAGCACCTTCAAAGAACGCTCAACTTCAATAGTGAAGTCAACGTGTCCTGGAGTGTCGATAATGTTGATTTTATGACCTTTCCAAAAGCAAGTTGTGCAGGCAGAAGTGATGGTAATACCACGCTCTTGCTCTTGAGCCATCCAGTCCATAGTTGCGGCGCCGTCGTGAACTTCACCAATTTTGTGGCTTTTGCCTGTATAGTACAAAATACGCTCTGTGGTTGTAGTTTTTCCAGCATCAATGTGTGCCATAATGCCGACATTTCTTGTAAGTTCAAGATTGTTTGCCATATTATTTCTCCTTTTAGATTTATATCCATTCAAAGTGCGGATATATACACCTTTGTATTATAATTAATGATATATTATTATTTTCTATAGAATTATAACTTAAAATTTATATCATTATAATTCTGGTTCTTCTAGTTCTGGTTCTTCAAATGAATTATCTTTTTCTGGTGGACGATATGTCAATGCTCCATCAAGTTCTCCAAGTTTATTACCAACCGCCTGTTTAATATTTCCGCCCACTTTAACAATTCCTCTGCCAATCTCTGCAATAACTTTGCCAGTAAGTTTTGCCACCTTCCCGACGGCTTCAACAGCGGTAAAAAGACCTAAAGAAAGAAGTTTAGCAACTTTTACAAAACCTTTTCCAAAACTTGAAAAGAATTTCTTTACTTTTTGCTTTCTATTTTCCCTTCTAGCTCGCTTTTCTTCTTCATGTTTTTTCAAAAGTTCATCATCCATCTCTTCTAATTTTTCTCGTTCTTCGTTCAACTTTTGGAATGCATCTCCAAACTGGGCAATGTCTCTTTGACTTTGATAAAGCGGACCTGTCAAAAAACTCCAGTCCTTTGGGAACCCTAAATCATTATAATCTACCATCAATTCCATTTCCTCTTTTTTATAAAATTTCTGTATTAAATTTTTAACCACTTAATTTTATAAAATTCGCCTTCAAGTCTTTGTGAGGTTATATTTTTAACCTACGCTATTACCACTTAAAGTGAGCAAATGCCTTGTTGGCTTCGGCCATTCTGTGCATTTCATCGCGTTTTTTGATTGCTCCACCTGTAGAATTAAAAGCGTCCATAATTTCACCTGCAAGTTTTGCTTGCATTCCTCTTTCGCCAGTTCTCTTTCTAGCAAACGCAACAATCCATCTTATAGCAAGTGTTTGTCTGCGTTCCGGACGGATTTCCATTGGCACTTGGTATGTTGCACCGCCCACCCTTCTAGATTTTGTTTCAAGCACTGGTTTTACATTTTCAAGTGCAGTTAAGAACACATCAAGTGGTTCTTGTTCAAGTTTTTCTTTTATTGTGTCAAATGCTCCATAAACAATTCTTTGAGCAAGTCCTTTCTTACCAGATTCCATAACTTGATTTACAAGTTTAGTAACAACTTTGCTCTTATAAATTGGATCTGGGAGAACATCTTTTTTGACAGCACTATTTCTTCTTGGCATAATTTTTCTCCTTTTTTATTTTATTTTGATTTTAAGCAAAGTTTTTTACTTTGTCTTCTTTGGGCGTTTTGCGCCATATTTTGAACGACCTTGCTTTCTGTTTTGAACACCTGCAGTGTCAAGAGTTCCTCTTACGATGTGATAACGAACACCAGGAAGGTCCTTAACTCTGCCACCTCTTACAAGAACAACGCTGTGCTCTTGAAGGTTATGCCCAACACCAGGAATATAGCAAGTTCCTTCTTGTCCATTTGAAAGTTTTACTCTTGCGATTTTTCTAAGCGCAGAGTTAGGTTTTTTAGGTGTAGCAGTTCTTACTGAAAGGCAAACACCTCTCTTTTGAGGGCATTCTTCCAAAAGTGGTGCTTTGGATTTTTTCTCAAAAGTTTCTCTTCCTTTTCTTACAAGTTGGTTTATTGTAGGCATTACAGTTCTCCTTTTAACTCTTTCGAGAGATTTTTTGTCGATAAAAAAGCACGACAGCCTAGGTTGTCGCGCAAAAAATGCTTTTTTCTTTGTAAAACATGAACAAGCACGATTGCTTTTAAAGCAACTTTGCCTAAATCAAAAGGCAAATCAGCGGTTTGAAAACAAATAGGGTCAAATCTAAAGAAAACCACTTGCTGTTTGTTTATGCTTAATCTTAAGAATTTAAGCATTGCCTCCGACAACGAAGCATACGCTGTTTATTATAAATAAAATCAAATTTAAAGTCAAGTGTTTTCTTAAAAAATCAACAAAATCTTGCCAATTATTTTTGAGCCCAAAATTCCAAGTTGTCAACGCTATTTTCTTCTTTTGGTGGAACAGGCTTGCCAACCTCTTTCAATTGATTTGTAAGTTTAGCCACATCTTCCTCAACTTTTTCATGCATACCTCGGTTGACACGCAGGTTTGCGTAGTGAACTGCGCCATGAAAAAGGAAAAGTCCCGAAACAAGAATGGTGCCAACCACAACCAAACTTTTTATCAATCCTCTTTCTGCTGTAGCAATCACAGAGCCCATAATAGCGGTAAAGAACGCGCTGGCTCCAGAAATGCAACAAGAATCTTTATCTTGGCACATTACCGCATCTATTTTCTTTAAAGTATTCTTTTTCCTTTCCAATTCTTTTGTCAATTTATCATATTCGTTTATCATATTTTTTCTCCATAAAAATTATAAGACAAGAATTGCATTTTGTCAATAACCAATTTTTAAAAAATCGACAATTTTTTTGCTTTTTTAGAGTCTTTTGCAACTGTTTTTTTGTTTTTATCATAAAAAAAACACTTTAATTTGAAAAAATCTTCACTTTAAAGTGTTTTGAATTATTTGTAAACTTTAATTGATAAACTTTAATTTGTAACTTTAATTTATAATTTTAATTAGTAATAATCACTTGCAATTTTTACCTTGAAATATTTATTTTGTTTAAATTGGCTAACAAAATGATTTGTTATTTTTGATATTCGTCAAAATCATCTTGTTGATTTTGACCATTATTGGCCTCTTTATTGTTCTTTCCTTTTTCATCTTTCTTTTTGATATCTTCGTCATCACCATATGGGTCTTTGTTATATCTTTCCCTAAACTCGTCAACCAAATAGTCATGAAGTTCTTGAAACTCCGCGCGGTCTCGAGTATCTCTTATATAATCTTGAACAGCAAACAATGAAAGCGGTACAGTTATCAATGTGCAAGCGGAAATAGCTTTAAGGATATTTTCAGCCATCATGCTGTCCACAAAATTTGACGCGATAATCGTTCCGCCTCCCACAAACACCAGTGTTGACAACAAACCCAGCGCCTTTGATACGGCGCGCTTAACTTTTCCGGTTAAAATTTTTATTATGCCTGCCACATTAAAAATTTCCATCATGTCCTTGGATTCTTGGTCTATGATAGGTTTTCTTTCTTTGCTTTTTTGCATATTTAATCACCATTTTGCTAAATTTTGATTTACATCTGCATAATGATTATACAACAAACTGTCAAATATGTCAATATCAATTGTTTTTTATCATATCTAAAAGGGTTTTTTCGTCTATAATTGCCACACCAAGACTCTTTGCCTTGTCAAGTTTAGAGCCAGCCTCTTCCCCTGCCAAAACATAATCGGTCTTTTTTGAAACCGAACTTGATGTTTTTCCGCCATACTTTTCAATAATCTCTTCCACTTCTTTGCGTGGTTTTGAAAGAGTTCCTGTCAAAACAAAAGTTTTGCCCGCAAGATATTGGTTTTGATTTTGGGTTGGCGTTTCTTCAATTTTAACACCTTTGGCAAACAAATCATCAATTTCTTTCAAGTTTGCTTTATCTTGAAAGTATAAAACAATGTTGTTTGCAATAATTTCGCCAATATCTTCAACTTCCAAAAGTTGCTCTTTAGAAGAAGATTTGATTGCTTCTAATGTTTTAAAATGTTTTGCCAAATCTTTAGCCGTTTTATAGCCAACTTCTTCAATTCCAAGCGCATACAAAAACCTTGCAAGGTCGGGGTTTTTGCTTTTTTCAAGCGAATTAATCACATTTTGTGCCTTTTTATCTTGAAATTTGTCAAGTTTAAGCAAATCTTGTTTTTTCAAACTATACAAATCACCTAGTTCTCTTATCCCCAAACTTGCATAAAATGCCTCAATAGTTTTTTCGGAAAGACCTTCAATATTCATTGCATTACGACTGGCAAAATGCGTCAATTTGTCAACCACTTGAGCCTTACAACCAAAATGATTTGGGCAGAAAAGCAGTGGCCCTTTTTGAACGAGCTTGTGATTGCATACTGGACAAGTTTTTGGAGTTTCAATTGTTGTGCTGTTTGCAAATTTTTCTGCAAGCCCCATAACTTCGGGAATAACTTCATTGCTTCTTCTTACAAAAACGCGCGCATTTTTGAAAAGGTTTTTTCTTTTTATATCATCAATATTATTCAAAGTTGCCCTTGAAACAGTTGCGCCAGCAAGTTCTACAGGTTGCAAAATAGCAATCGGCGTAACTCTGCCCGTTCTTCCAACTTGCCAAACAACATCTTCAAGCATTGTGCTAACTTCTGTGGCCTCAAATTTGAAGGCCACCGCCCATTTTGGAAACTTTGCAGTATAGCCAATTTCATCTCTTGGGGCAACCTTGTTTATCTTGATAACCATGCCGTCAATCTGCACATCAAGTTTGCTTTTAACCTTATCCACTTCTTTTATTTGCTCAATAAGTTGGTCTGCATTTTTGCAAATTTTAAAGTAATCGCCAGTTTTAAACCCATTTTTCACCAAAAATTCATGCATTTGCGCTTGTGTGTCAAACTTTTGTCCTTCGCAAAGCAAAATTGAATAACAAAAATAATCAAGTTTGCGTTTTGCAGTTTCTTTTGGGTCAAGATTGCGAACAGCGCCAGCAGCCGCATTTCTTGGGTTTTTAAGTTTTTCTGTTGCGCTCTTGTTGTATAAGGCAAAATTTTTATTTGTCATCATGCACTCGCCTTGAACGATAAGCCTGCCATTAAAATCAATTTTTAAAGGAACAGATTTGATTGTTTTGACTTGCATGGACACATCTTCGCCAATAATACCATTACCACGAGTGGTTGCTTGCACAAATATTCCATTATTATATTCAATAACCATTTGCAGACCGTCAAACTTATATTCAATTGCAAAGTCTGTTCCGCCTGCCAAATCTTGCATATCATTACACCATGAGCGCAGGTCCTCATAATCTCGCACTTTGTTTAGCGAATAAAGTTGCACCTTGTGTTGCCTTTTTTCAAAGCCCTCAAGCACCTGCCCGCCAACTCGCAGGGTTGGAGAATAGGGCAAAACTACACCGGTTTGTTTTTCTAAATCTACCAGTTCATAATACAGTTTGTCATACTCTTTATCGGAAATGGTTGGAGAGTCTATAACATAATAATTATAGTTATGTTTATCAATTTCTTTAATTAACTGCTTCATTCTTTCCAAATTATCCATAATTTTCTCCTACAAAATTTCAAGTGGTGCCAAATTTAGCATCAAACTTTTTTTGCCAAAATCTTCAAAAATTATATCTCCAACAAGCCCATCTTCCGAAATATACACAATTTCACCTTCTCCAAAGCGCGGATGATTAACCTTTTGTCCAACTTTATAGACAGAAACATCTTTTTCTTCTCTTTTAGTTTTTTCTTCTTTAAACATTTCTTCACGATTAAAAAATTGTTTGCCACTTTCATTAAACTGCACATTTTTTTGCTCGATTTTTCTTTCAAGAGTTTTCTTTGAAGTGGAAACCAGTCCAAGTTCTCGAATAAACCTGCTAGGCATTTGATATTGACTTGAAGAATAAAGATATCTTTTTGTGCAATGGGATAAAAACAGTTTTTCTTCCGCTCGTGTTATTGCAACATACATAAGCCTGCGCTCTTCTTCAAGTTCTGCAGAAGAATTGAATGCTCGTGAAATTGGAAACACACCTTCTTCCAGTCCGACAATAAACACCACTTTAAATTCCAGTCCTTTCACAGCATGAACGGTTGCAATTGTAACCGCCCCACCCTCACCGATTTGGTCGGTATCGGAACTAAGAGTTATCATTTCAAGAAATTCCGCAAGGCTTGCTTTAGGATTAAGCGCTTCAAACTCTTTAACAGAAGAAACAAACTGTTCTATGTTTAAAATTCTGTTTAAGTCTTCTTCGTTTGCAACATTAAATGCACTTTTTAACCTAAATTTATCAATCACTGCAACAACAAAATCGGAGAGGTTTGAATAGTTTGCCGAAGAAAGTTCTTTATAAGTTTGAATAAAATCTGCAAATTTTTTAAAAAGCGCATCACTTTCAAACTTTGCATCTAAAATTTTCTCAATAAAACTACCTTCTCCCAACTTTTCAAGTTTGGCAAGAGTGCCTTCGCCAATGCTTCGTTTTGGGAAATTTATAATTCTTGCAAAGGAGACATCGTCTTTTGGATTGACAAAAATTCTTAAATAGGCTATAAGATTTCGAATTTCATTTCTTTCATAAAATTTAAAACCGCCATAAATTCTATGTGGAATATTATAAGAAAGAAAAGCCTCTTCAAAACTGCGAGAAAGAGCGTTTATTCTCATCAAAATTGCAATATCATCATATTTATAGCCGTTATTTATCAATTTTTCTATATTTCCAGCCACAAAAAGAGCCTCATCGCGCTCATCATAGGCATTGTAAATTATTGGCTGTTCCCCTCCCACTTTGTCTGTCCATAGTTTTTTTTCAAGTCTGGAAGAATTGTGTTTTATCACATTGTTTGCAACCTGCAAAATAGGTGCGCTGGAACGATAATTTTGTTCTAGTTTAAAAACTTTTGTATCTTTAAAATCTCTACGAAAGTTGAATATATTTTGAAAATTTGCCCCACGCCAAGAATAGATGCATTGGTCTTCATCCCCCACAGCAAAAACATTGCCATGATTTTTTGCAAGCATTTTGACAAGCAAATATTGCACGGCATTTGTATCTTGAAATTCATCAACTAAAATATATTGAAAGCGGTCGGAATAATATTCCAGCACATCTGGGCATTGTCTAAAAAGCGCAATAGTTTTTAGCAGAAGGTCATCAAAATCAAGGGCGTTGTTCTTTTTGAGATAGTCTTCATAATGCAGAATTGCCTTGCCGATATCGTTCATATTAAATTCGCAGGCATGGGTTGAGAGAAAGTTGTCGAGCGTTTGCCCAGAATTTTTGTAGGCAGAGAGTTGAGAAGAGAAAACTTTTTTAAATTTTTCATCCTTAAAGTTTAATTCTTCCAGCACTTTTTTGATAACCTTTTCGCTGTCGCTTTCGCTAAAAATGGTAAAATTTTTGTTATAAGAGCCCAGCCTGTAAATATCCATTCTCAAAATGCGGACGCACATTGAGTGAAAGGTGGAAATCCAGATGCGGTCGGCATTTGGCACCATTTGAGCCACTCTTTCCTGCATTTCTTTTGTAGCCTTGTTGGTAAAAGTTATGGCAAGAATATTGTAAGGGTTGACATGTTTTTCATTAATTAAAAAAGCGATGCGGTGAGTTAGCAGTTTAGTTTTTCCGCTTCCTGCGCCCGCAGTAACAAGCACCGCCCCTTCGGTTTGGTAAAGTGCTTGAAGTTGTTGTTCATTTAAGGAAGAAAGGTTGTAATTCATAGCAGTATTTTATCAAAAAAAAGTTGATAATCAAAATATTTTTAATCTTTTCACGAAAAAAAGCAGACAAAAACGATAAAAGTCTGCTTTTTGACAATCAAAAGAAGAAAAGAGAGGCAAACGCACTGGATTTTGGTGCCAAGAAGATAAAGAAGACACATTTTAGAAATAACGCAACACAGCGCTCTAAAATCAAAGCAAAATGCAACACTGTTCGCACCAAATCAAAGCAAAATGCAACACTGTTCGCACCAAATCAAAGCAAAATGCAGATAACTCCGCCCTTGCCTTCATTGACAATTCTAGTCAAAGTTTTTTTCATTTTGCGTTGGACTTCGGAAGGCATTGTAACAAGTTTTGAATTGATATTATCTTCCACAAGTTCGGATAGGCTTCTGCCCAAGATATTGGTTTGCCAGATAGCGGTTGGGTCGGACTCGAATTGTTCTACAATATTTTTAGCCAAATCTTCCGACTGGTCTTCGCTTCCCACAAGCGGAGTAACTTCTGTTTCCACATCTACGCGCATGATATGCAAACTAGGTGCGGTCGCCTTAATTTTAACGCCATAGCGCGAACCTTGCTTGATTATTTCTGGTTGGCCAAGTTCAAAGTCTGGAGCGGAAGGTTCTACGACGCCATAGCCCGACTGTTCAACTTGTTCGAGGGCGTTTTTAAGTTTATCAAACTGGATTTTAGCCCTAGCAAGTTCTTTTATATTGCACATAAGTTCGTAGTCGCTGTTGATAGACAGACCGCATTCATCAGACAGCACTTTATAGAAAAGGTTGTCTTTAGGAATAACATTAAAGCGTACAACCCCCTCGCCCGCCTGGATATTAGAGTAGGTTATAGCGTCAAAGTTATCACTTTCCGCAAATGCGATTTGGTTTTTGTCGGCATCGCTAAGCCTGTTGATTTTGCTACCCAGAGTTCTCATTTCGCTGGCGATTTCCGAGATAATTGCGTTGTCGAAAGGAAGAGCCTTAAGCCAGTCAGGCATAGAAATGCGGATAGATTTGACAGGAAATTCCATAAGCAAGTTTTCAAACACGGTGTCGACATCGGAATCTTTAAGTTCAAGAGCATTAAGAGCAATCACAGGCGCGTCATATTTGTCATGCAGAGAGGTTGCGAGTTTTTTTGTTTCGGTGGCTTGTGGGTGCGCACTGTTAAGAACAATAACAAAAGGTTTTTGAGTGGTTTTAAGTTGACTTACCACCTTTTCTTCTGCGTCTATATAGTTTGAACGAGCAATATCAGTAACCGAGCCGTCAGTTGTAACCATAATAGCGATGGTTGAATGTTCATTAATCACCTTATCATTGTCCTAAGTGGCGGCT
>CALVNU010000014.1 GCA_944349915.1 uncultured Clostridia bacterium
ATGGCATTTTTTAAAAAGAAACATAAAAAGCTTGCTCTGAGTTCTTCAAAAGAGCAACTTGAGAAAGCTTATCATAAAAGTGAGGCCAAATTGAAAATAGCTTCAAAGACTGGCAATGAGAAATTGTTAAGTTCTGCAATGCAAGAACATGGTTGTTATGAATACGCTTTGCTATATAAAAACACACCTGAATATAAAAGTAAAAGGAGAAAAAACAGTAATGGAAAATTTTAAAATGATTGAAGAGTATGATTTTGATTTAAAACCTTATGATCATGATTGCTCTGAAGGAATTAAACTTTTAAATGAATATCTGAAGAAAATAAATAAAATTTTTGCAAAAGGTCAAAATGGTTTTGCTGAGCTTTGTTTTTATGTTTATAAAGTTCGAGAGTTGTTTAAAAATTATACCCTTACATATTTTAATCGATTTGTTACTAAGAAAAATGAATATGTGTTTTTTGACAACATTATGCAAGGTTTAGGGCTAAGTGATACAGATGTCAGCAGACTTTGTGGTTGTTATGAAAAATTTATCACACAAGATACAGACAAGCCTGCTTTGTTTGAAGAATTTTTCGGCTTTTCAAAGTCAAAGCTTTTTGAGCTTTTAACTGTAGATACTGAACAACTGAAGGTCGATATTAAAAACAATGTTCTCAGACCTGATATGTCTGTTTTGTCAATTCGAGAATATGTTAAGAATTATAAAGCTCAACAAAAGCAGAAAAAGAAATTATTTGAGGATGAGGAAGAAGAGCAGAAGGAGTCTATTAATGAGGATGATATTCCCCCTGCTTATGATCCAAAGCAACATTATGATTTTTCATATTTTGAAGAGAAGACAAAAGCTCAACTTTTAAATATTGTTTGGCAACTCCAAACTGAGTATGAAAAGCTTAAGAAAAAGGTAAAATAAAAACAAGGCGTTTTATTCGCCTTGCTTTTTTGTTATTTCAATATCTTCTATGGTATATGTTGTTGTTATTGGTTCATTTCTTAATCTTTGTCTTTCCATTTCTCTGATTTTTTCTTCATGCCTTATTTTATCATTTCTTTCTGCGATTTCAATCAGCTCTTTATATGGTTTTAATTTTTGAAAAAATATTACAATATTTATTATTAATATGAGAAACGTTATAATGCTTAAACATAAAAAGGTTACTATTAAATCAGGATTTTGATATTTATTTATTAAACCAGGAAATAAATTTGCATATTCATTATATTGTTGTGATTCGTAAAGTAAGCAAAATATAAAGCATAGAAATAGTATAACTGGTATAATGATTAATAAGCTATATTTTAATTTTTGAACTTTGTATATTTGTTTTGCTTCTTTTGTTTCTACATCGTCTGATAGAGTAATGTTTTTTATTTTTAAAGTTTTCATTATTGTGCTCCTGTTTGTATTATAAAATATTATTTTGATTTAGTCAATTATAATTAGAAAAAGGCAAAATAAAAAACTAGTAAAATTTACTAGTTTCTGAAACAATAAAGAAATCTTTCTACCTTTTTTGTTACCTCCTTTCTGGTGTCAAAATTGGTGTCAAAACACAATTTTTGAAGGTGGCAAAATCGCTACATCCCTTTATTTATAATGGTTGCGGGAGTTGGATTTGAACCAACGACCTTCGGGTTATGAGCCCGACGAGCTTCCGAACTGCTCTATCCCGCGTCATATCGCTTGTCAACAGTCTCTATTATATGCTCTTTTCCTCCGTTTGTCAACACTTTTCTCAATTTTAATAGAAAAATATTGAACTTATTATACATATCATGGCAATCCCAAACACAATTCGCGTAAGAATCTGTATCGCCCTATATTTTCCAAAATATGTTCGCATAAAATATTTCGCAAATAAAAGCACCGCCCCAACCATAAAAAGAATGGCAGAAATCAAATGCGTGCTTGATATAAGGCTTGAAAATGAACAGCCTAAAATTATTCCGCCAAAAAGAAATTCAACGCAACTTATCAATTTTTTTGTCAAAGAAAAATCTTTCCCCACAACAAAAACTGTAAAGCCAAAACCTGCACCCAACAATAGTCCCCCAACAAGTCCATAAAAAGTGAATGGCGCAAGCGAAATGCTTCCTAAAATTAACAATACCAAAGAGCCAATGTTTAAAAGTCCCTTTAAAATTTGTTCGCTTTTTGTGTTTTTTGTGCACGCCTCTGTTGCAAGATAAAATGCCACCGCAATACACAGCGTTAAATACAGCGCGCTATAGTTTGAAACTAGGTTTCCGCTTATCACCGCAAAAACTAAAAAGGAAAGCGGTGTAACCAAATCAAAAACAAGTCCAGAAGTTTTTTCTCTGTCCTGGAAAAAGCCATTTAATATGGCAAGTGCAAAACAAGCCACCGCCATGATTATGTAAACCGCTAAACTCATAACTATATTTTACCCAAAAGTTTATTATTTTCAAAATGTTTTTATAAAAAAAAGAAAATTAATCAATTTTCTTTATAAATTTTCTTTTATTTTTAATATTTTTTAAATTTTTCCTTTTTCTTTGCATTTTTCATACTTTTCACCAGAAAGGCTAATAATCTTGCCATTTTCTTGATTTTCCTGTAAAACATCTATCGCCTTTTTTATTTTCGGCTTTGCAAGTGCGCTTGTATTTATGCTTGAACGAAAAACAACATATCTTTGATAGAAAAATTCTGTTACAAAGTTTATAACCATCATAAGTGCTTCTACAAGCAAACCGTTCCACCCAACATTTTCAAGCGCCTGCCCACCAAAGGCAGAGGCCGGTGTGAATACAACATAATAGGCTAGCACCAAAGTCATAGCAATTGGAACATTGTTTGCAGACTTGAAAGTAAACTTTCTGTTGAATGTAAAATTCCAAATTACCGATAATACAACAGAAATTATATGTGGTCCCCAAAAACTATCCCAGCCACAAGCCTCTGTCATCAATGTGAAACTTCCAAATTGAATAACCCCTGCCGAAATGGAAAACAACAAAAATTTGATAAAGCGCACAAATTCTTGTTTTCTACTTATTTTCTTTTCTTCCTCTTTTTTTGTCTGGTCGCTCTGGCTTAAAAGAGCGGTATTGTTTGTTGCAGGCTCTTGTTTTGCAATCACCCTCTCTTGCTCTAAAATTTTGCTATTTTTCATCTTATTCCCTTTCACAGACACAAATATATCATAAATTCGTCATATTTCCAAACTTTTTACCCTATTTTTCCACAAAAATATTTTGACAATAAAACCTTCGCCTTTTTATTATCGTCCAAAATTACCCCGTTTTTTGCCCCAAAACGCTTGCCTTTTTCTTTATTATATTATATAATATAGTATATTAAATATATAATAGGGGTAAATATGGAAGATAAAGAGCAAATTGAACTTGAAGAAAAAGAAATTGGAAAGTCAAACAAATATGACGCAAGCGATATTCAAGTGCTTGAAGGACTTGAGCCTGTTCGAAAAAGACCAGGCATGTATATTGGCTCCACCGATGAGCATGGCTTGCACCACCTTGTTACCGAAGTTGTGGACAACTCTATTGATGAGGCTCTGGCTGGATACTGCACAAAAATTGAAGTTACTTTAAATTTTGACGGCTCATGCTCCGTTGCAGACAATGGTCGTGGCATTCCAACTGGCATTATTCCAAAAGAAGGCAAAAGCGCAGTGGAAGTTGTTTTAACAAAACTGCACGCTGGTGGAAAATTTGGTGGCGAAGGATACAAGATTTCTGGCGGGCTTCACGGTGTTGGTGTGTCATGTGTAAACGCGCTTTCAAAATACATGAAGGCCGATGTATATCAAAATGGCCAACACTATCAAATTGAATTTTCAAGGGGTAAGGTTATTTCTCCACTTACCGTTGTAGGAACAACAGACAAGCGCGGAACAACAATCACTTTCCTGCCGGATGATGAAATTTTTGAAACTGTTGATTTTAATTTTGATATCATGAAAAACAGATTTCGCGAAATTGCTTTCTTAAACAAAGGGCTTATCATCACTCTTGAAGACAAA
This sequence comes from uncultured Clostridia bacterium, assembly GCA_944349915.1. GTDB lineage: Bacteria > Bacillota > Clostridia > Christensenellales > UBA1242 > Caccovivens. The sequence continues at coordinate 4,014 of CALVNU010000014.1, forward strand.
CGCGAAGGCAGAGAACGCAAGGAAGAGTTTGAATTTAAAGGCGGAATTGTTGAGTTTGTTGATTATTTAAACAAAAATCGCGAAACTTTGCTTGCTTATCCCGTTTATTTTAACAAATTCAACAGAAACAGCAAAGGTGAACTTGAAAATGAAATTGAAGTCTGCTTTCAATTTAATGAAGGCTATAGCGAAATTATAAATGCCTATGCAAACAACATTAACACCGAAGAAGGAGGAACTCACCTTGACGGATTTAAAGCAGGGCTAACAAAGGTTATAAACGACTATGCAGTTAAAAACAAAATAATCAAAGAAAGCGAAAAACTTTCTGGTGAGGACTGCCGTGAAGGTATAACTGCCGTGATAAGCGTTAAACTTCGAAATCCTCAATTTGAAGGTCAAACTAAAACCAAACTTGGCAATAGCGAAATGAGAACAATTGTTTATAAAGCAGTTGTGGAAGAGTTTGGAGATTATTTAGAGCAACACCCTAGCGAAGCAAAAAATTTGATAATGAAATCTATCACCGCACAGCGTGCAAGAGATGCAGCAAGAAATGCAAGAGAACTAACAAGACGAAAAAGCATTCTTGAAAGCACCACCCTTCCAGGAAAACTTGCCGACTGCAGTGAAAAAGATAGAAGATTTTGCGAAATTTATCTTGTCGAAGGGGATTCTGCTGGTGGAACTGCAAAAACTGGTAGAGATAGGCGTTTTCAAGCAGTTTTGCCACTTCGAGGCAAAATTTTAAATGTTGAAAAGGCAAGATTAAACAAAATTCTTGAAAACCAAGAAATCAAAATGATGATAACCGCCTTTGGTACAGGTATTGGACAAGACTTTAATATGGAAAAACTGCGTTATGACAAAATTATCTGCATGAGCGATGCCGATGTTGACGGCGCTCACATAAGAATTTTGCTTTTAACTTTCTTCTTCCGCTTTATGCGTCCATTGCTTGAAGAAGGACATGTTTACGCAGCAAAACCACCTCTTTATAAGGTTACAAAAAACAAAGAAGACTATTATTTCTATTCCGACCAAGAACTTGAAGAGTGGTATCAAATCAATGGAAGAAAAAAGTGCGCTCAACAAAGATACAAAGGTCTTGGCGAAATGAACGCAACACAACTTTGGGAAACAACTATGAACCCAGAAAGCAGAATACTCATTCAACTTACTATTGAAGATGCCATTGAAGCGGAAAAAATGTTTAATGACTTAATGGGAGAAGATGTAGAACTTCGAAGAAAATTTATACAAGAAAATGCAACTCTTGTAAGTCCAGACGATATTGATGCTTAAAATTTGGCAAAAAACTGTATTTTGATAAACAACCACCAAAAAAAGTTTAAAACACAAACAGACATAAAAATGACTAAACTTAAAAATTAAACTTAAAATAAAAAAATGTTAAAAAAATTAAAATAAAAAAAGACAATTAAAAATCTATTAATAAAGCAGACACTGCTTTGGAGGAATTATGGATAAAAACGATAACAAAAAATCTTTGGAAGAATTGCTTGCAAATTCAAAAGTTGAAAAAGTTGACACCGTTGACAACTTAAAGCATAGTTTTATTTCTTATGCTATGGCTGTCAATGTTTCGCGTGCCATTCCAGATGTAAGAGATGGACTTAAACCTGTCCACCGCCGTATTTTGTATGGCATGGGTGAAATGAACAACTTTTATGATAAACCAACCAAAAAATCGGCGCGTATCGTGGGTGATGTTATGGGTAAATACCACCCTCATGGAGATAGTTCTGTTTACGATGCCATGGTAAGACTTGCACAAGACTTTTCCATTCGCTATCCACTTGTAGACGGACAAGGCAACTTTGGTTCAGTTGACGGCGACCCACCTGCTGCATCTCGTTATACAGAAGCAAGACTTTCAAAAATAGCCTCTCTTATGCTTGAGGATATTGATAAAGACACAGTCAACTTTTATCCAAACTTTGACAACACCCTTATGCAACCTTCGGTTTTGCCAGCAAAGATTCCAAATTTGCTAATTAATGGCGCCGATGGTATTGCCGTTGGTATGGCAACAAATATTCCTCCACACAACCTTACAGAAGTTTTAAATGCACTGCAGGCTTTGATTGACAATCCCGACATTGACATTGACGAACTTATCAAATATATTCCAGCGCCAGACTTTCCAACAGGCGGAATTATTATGGGCAGAACGGCTGTAAAACACGCCTACAAAACAGGAAGAGGTGGCATTGTTGTTCGTGGCAAAGCGGAAATTGAAGAACTTTCAAACGGCAGAAGCCGAATTGTTATCACAGAACTTCCATATCAAGTCAACAAGGCTCAATTTATTATTCAAATGGCAGACCAAGTTAAAAACAAACGCCTTGAAGGCATAAGCGATATCAAAGAAGAGTCCGACCGACACGGCATGAGAATTGTTGTTGATGTTAAAAAAGACGCAAATGCTCAAGTTGTTTTAAATTCTCTTTACAAAAACACACAACTTCAAAAAGGTTCTGGTATTATTATGCTTGCACTGGTAAATGGTCAACCTAGAATTTTAAACCTTAAAGAAATGCTATATTATTATCTTGAGCATCAAAAAGAAGTTCTTTCTCGCAAGACACAATTTGACCTAAATAAAGCAAAAGAAAGAGAGCATATTGTTCGTGGTCTTGTTATTGCGCTTGCAAATATTGACGAAGTTATCAAAATTATCAAAAATTCTAATGACAAGCAAGATGCTTGCGACAAACTTATTGCGAATTTTGAACTTGACGACATACAAGCAAATGCTATACTTGAGATGAAACTTTCAAGACTTACATCTCTCGAAGTTGAAAAATTGAATGAAGAACTATCTTCACTTGAAGCAACCATCAAAGACCTTGAAGATATTCTTGAAAATCCTCATAGAATTTTACAGATTTTGAGAGATAATTTTGAACAAATAAAACAAGATTTTGGCGATGAAAGACGCACTCAAATAAGTTTGGATGCTGGCGGAATTGATATTGCCGACCTTATTCCAGAAGAAGATGTTGTTATTTCTATGACAAATCAAGGTTATATCAAACGCATGAGCGCAAGTGAATATAAATCGCAAAAGCGTGGCGGAGTTGGCATAACTGCACATAAAACAAAAGATGAGGACTTTGTTAAAAATATTTATGCAACTTCTTCTCATGACGAACTCTTGTTCTTTACAAACAAAGGCAAAGTTTATTCTTTGTTTGCTTATGAAATTCCAGAAGGTCAACGCACCGCAAAAGGCCGTGCAATGATTAACCTTTTAATGCTTGAGGAAGGCGAAAAAGTAACAACTATAATTCCTCGTAACAAAGACACAAATGGATATCTTATTATGGCAACAAGAAGCGGTCTTGTAAAAAAGACCAAACTTGAAGAATTTTCTTCTATCCGAAAGGTTGGAAAAATTGCCATCAAACTTATTGAAAATGATGAACTTATTGGCGTTGAGGTTTCAACTGGCAACGATGATATTTTGGTTGTTTCTCATGAAGGAAAGGCAATTAGATTTAGCGAAAAAGATGTTCGTGCAGTTGGCAGAGACAGCCAAGGGGTAAGAAGTTTGAAACTAGGCAAAGATGACTATATTGTCGATATGGCAATTATTAAACCAAACTCTCAAATCATAACAATTTCGGAAAATGGCTACGGAAAGCGCTCAAATGTTGAAGAATACCGCATACAAGCACGCGGTGGAAAAGGTGTTAAAGCAGGAGTGTTTAATTCAAAAACAGGCAAACTTGTGGCTTTAAGACAATCTGTAGAAGATGAAGACCTGCTGTTGATTGCCGATAACGGCGTTATTATAAGAACGGCAATCGACCAAATTAGTTCGCTGTCTAGAGTAAGCCAAGGTGTTAAACTTATGAAACTTAAAGGTGATACAAAAATTGTAGGCGTTGCACTCACCGCCAAAGAAAGTGAAGAAAATGAAGTAAATGAAGAAGGTGCACAACCCGCTTCCAAACAGGAAATGGCAGACAATAGCCAAAACGCAGATATTCAAACAAATCAAGAATTGATGCAGTCGGAAGATAATTCGCTCTCTGCACCAGAAAATGAAAATAGCGATGGCGAAGAAGAATAAATTATAAACAAGAAGAATAATTACGCCCATAAGATTTGCATGCTTTAGGAGGGATTATGGAAGAATTTGAACTTAACCACTTATCTGCAACCATCAAAGTTGTCAATAAAAAAATTGAAAAAGCACAGATTGAACTTGCTAATTTAAAAAAGTTGTTTGAAGAAAAACGGCTAGAACTTGGCAATAACTTTTATGAATACAAACAAGGACAAGACTTGGCAGGCACTTTTACAACAATGTCGCAAATTGAAGAGCAACAACTTGCACTAGAAAAAGAACTTTCAAGGCTAAAAACACAAAACAACAGTCCTTACTTTGCAAGGATTGATTTTCAAACAACCTCTGCCCTACAAAAGATTTATATTGGGCTTGCGTCTATTATTCACAACAAAAAGATTTATACAGTTGACTGGCGCAGTCCTATTGCTTCTATATATTACGAATACGAATTGGGCGATGCAGAATATAAAATAGGCGACAAGGTGATAAAAGGCGCCCTCACCCTAAAAAGGCAATATAAAATTGAAAATAAACAACTTTTGTCATATTTTGACACAAATTTGACTATTAATGATGAAATTTTACAAGAAATCTTATCAAAACATGCTTCCGACAAAATGCGACAAATTGTTTCAACAATTCAAAAAGAACAAAATGCTATTATTAGAACAGAAAAAACAGAAAACATTCTTGTGCAAGGTGTGGCTGGCTCTGGAAAAACTTCAATAGCCCTGCATAAAGCCGCCTACCTGCTATACAAACATAGAAAAAGTTTAAAAAGCAGTGATATTTTAGTTCTTTCACCAAACAACATTTTTTCAAGTTATATAAACGAGGTTTTGCCTCAACTTGGAGAAGACAACCTTGTGGAAACAACCTTTGCTCAAATCGTTAAAAGTGAACTCAAACGCAGTGTTGAAGCAAGAGAAGATATGCTTGACGATATTGCCACCAAATCGGACCAAAAAGTGCTTGATGAAATTTCATATAAATCTTCATATGAATTTCTTGACAGTTTATTGCGCTTTTTGAAGGGACCTCTAACAGACATCTTTTCACCTAAAACACTTCGCTATATAATCAAAGAAAATGACGGTGGAGAAAACGAAGAAATTGTTTTTACAGAAGAACAAACCAGAAACCTTTTCTTTAAAACCTTTAAGGGCTATGATTTTTATGAGCGAATCAACAAAATTGCATGGCAATATGCAATGGTTTTTACCGAAAAGCGCCATTACAGCAAATCTCAACATCGTGGATTAAAAGAAAGATTTAAGCAAATTCTATATTCTTTTATGCCTATAAATAATGTGGAACAAATTTTCCAAATCTTTATGGCAAGAGAAAAATTGTCTGCCAGCCAAAGTAGCACCATAAAATATATGGATAAAGGCACCCTGCTGGCAATAAAACATTATCTATACGGTCTCGACCATGATTTTTCTGCAAAATATTTGATAATTGACGAAATGCAAGACTTTACCCCTGTTGATATATATATGTTCAAAAAAATTTGGACTTGCCCATATATGATTGTAGGCGATGTCAATCAATGCATTGAAAAAACTCTTTCAAAAGAATATTTGCAATTGACCGCCGACTTTTTGGGGTGCAATGTTTACAATTTAAACAAGACTTACCGCTCCACACAAGAAATTGCAATGTTTGCAAGCAGTATTATTGGAATAAAAAATGTTGAATATGTCAACAGACGCGGAGAAGCCCCAAAAGTTATACAAACAGCAAACCAAGGAACAGTGATTGCAAAATTGATTGATGAAGAGTGTTCTAACTTTGACCACATTGCCATAATTTGCAAGTGCAATAAAGAAGCAAAAGAACTTTGCAAGCAACTTAATGGAAAAGTTGATTATGTGCTAATGAAAGAGCCAGATGACTACAAAAACAAAGTGCTTGTAACAACCTGCGCAACTGCAAAGGGAATTGAATTTGACGCAGTTATTGTTCCAAATGCAGATGGTGAGAATTATCACAACAACCTAGACAAAAATATTTTATATATTTCAACAACTCGCGCCTTACATAAATTATATTTCACCTGTCAAAATGAACCATCAAAATTTCTTAAAAATGCAATACATGAAAAAGAATAATTATAAATTTTGATTGTTATAAAATGCATAAATTCTTGCTTGCTGGCAACTTTTGAGAGCCATTTGTAAAACTTTTGAAAAATAATGAAAAAATAAATGCCAAACTTTGAGTTGTAAATGGTCTTCAAATTGACAAAAAACACAAAAAAATAAGAAATCCACACAAAAAAGGTGTGGAAATGTGGATAACTTACCCAAAATGGCCGAAAAAAACCACAAAATTTTACAAAATGTATAAAAATTAGCAGTTTTGTATATTTATTTATTTGTGGAAATGTGGATAACTTTCTTGTTATAAAAGGTGCAAATAAAAGAATTTGATTTGCTTGACAACAAGCGGATTTATTTGTTAAATATATTTGAATACATTTACAGAAACCGAAACTGCAAACATGTTATTATTAATGAAAGGAAAATCGAAAAATGAACAAACAAAATATAATAAAACCTCGAAAATTGTCGGGCTTTATGGAACTTGACCCAAAAGACCAACTTGTGTTTGACAATATGATTGATAAAGTCAAACAAATATATCTTCGTCATGGATTTCTACCACTCGACACCCCAGTGCTTGAATTAAGCGAGATTTTGCTGGCAAAATCCGGTGGAGAAATAGACAAAGAAGTCTATCGGTTTAATAAGGGAGACACAGACATTTGTATGCGTTATGACCTTACAGTTCCACTTGCAAGATTTGTGGCCATGCATAGCGAAACATTGCACTACCCTTTCAAGCGTTATCAAGTTGGAAAGGTCTATCGTGGTGAACGCGCACAAAAAGGACGCTTTCGTGAATTTGTGCAGTGTGATGCAGATATTATTGGCAATGGAGAACTCTCTTTAGTCGCCGATGCCGAATGTTTGAAAATGGTTGATGAGGTGTTTGAGGCATTAAATTTGCAAATTATCAACCAAATTTCCAACCGTAATATTTTATTTGGATATATCGAGGGGCTTGGCTATGGTAAGTGCACAAAACAGATTTTAACAATTCTCGACAAAATCAATAAAATTGGAAAAGATAATGCCCGAGAAGAACTTGCAAAACTTGATGTAAAAGAAAAAGATATTGAAAGTTTGTTGCAAATTATAGATAAAAAAGGTAATTTTGATGAAATTTTATCGGAAATTGAGGATATTTCACAAAATTCCACTTTCTTAAATGGTATCAAAGAACTTAAAGAAGTTTATGCTTATCTAAAAGCAATGCAAATTGATGAAAACAAAATCGAACTTAACCTTTCAATAATTCGCGGACAGGACTACTACACTGGCACAGTATTTGAAGCAGTTATTCCAAATCACCGCGAGTTTGGCACAGTTTGTGGTGGCGGAAGATATGATAATCTGGCTTCATATTTCTCGGAAAAAAAATTCCCAGGAGTTGGTTTGAGCATTGGCTTTACCAGACTGTTTGACCTTCTTCTGCAAAACAATATGCTTGAAGATATTCCTGCTACAAATATTGCGTTGCAAATCATTCCACTTGGCAACACACTTTTGGAATGCTTAACTCTTCAAGAATATTTTTCAAAGCAAATAATATGCGATGTTGCGTATGAAGAGCGCTCTTTTAAAGCAAAGATGAAAGATGCTGGAAAGCAAGAAATTCCGTTTGTTTTGATAGTTGGTGAAAATGAAGTTGTATCAAAACAATATTCTTTAAAAAATATGGCAACCTCCGAGCAATTTTCACTATCAAAAGAAGAATGTTTGCAAAAAATTATTGCAACACTAAACACAAAATAAAAAACAAAATTAATGGCGCCCGTTCGCCATTTTTTGTTTGATTTTATCCCCGTTCGCCATTTTTTGTTTGATTTTATCTTAAAAATGACTATAATAACAATATGAATAACAAAATTCGTGAAAAACTTAAACTTTTAACAACAAAGCCAGGCGTCTATATTATGAAAGATATAGATGGCGTTGTTATTTATGTTGGCAAGGCAAAAAATCTTAAAAACAGAGTAAGCCAATATTTTAGAAACTCTCCAAAACAAAGCAAAGTACAAGCAATGGTTGACAATGTTGACGACTTTGAATATTTTATTGCGACAAGCGAAATGGATGCCCTTGCTCTTGAAAGCAACTTGATAAAAAAATATCAACCCTTTTACAACATCTTATTGAAAGACGGAAAGCAATTTCCTTACATTAAAATTGACTTAAAAATGCCATATCCAAGACTTGAAATTGTGAGAAAAGTAAAAAAAGACGGCGCTAAATATTTTGGGCCATATTTTGCCGGACTTGATGCTAGAGAGATTGTCAAAACAATAAACAGCGCCTTCAAAATTCGTTCTTGCACTTTGAAGATAACAGACACCTCAATGGCAAAGCGAGAATGTTTAAACTACTCTATGGGATTATGCTCTGCACCATGCACAAAAAAAATCTCGAAAGAGGATTATCGCAAAGAAATAGACCGCATAATCAACTTTTTAAATGGAAATGATGACGAAATCGAAAAAATTTTAACACAAAAAATGCAAAACGCATCTAAAAATGAAAATTTTGAACAGGCTATAATTTTACGCGAGCGTCTAAAAATGATTGATAAATTGAAAAAACGCGTGGTTGCAAATTTGCCAAAAAATGTGGACAAAGATGTTTTCGCATATCATTTTAATGGCTTGAGCGGAGTTATTTGCGCCATGATTGTTCGTGCAGGTAAAATTTTGGGCGTAATCAACTACCCTTGTCTTGATGCAGAATTTGAAGAAGGACAAACTTTGTTCAACTTTTTGACGCAATATTATAAAAATGTGCTCCCCGCTTCTGAAATAATCACCTCTCATACAATACCAGACCAAGAATTATTGCAAGATTTTCTTGGTAAAAAAATTAATTTTATCGACAATGCTCACGGAATAAACAAAAGATTGCTGGAAATGGCCGATGAAAATGCCGAAGATTATCTTGAAAAACACATAGAGAAAGAACGGTTAAAATACAACAACACTTTGGGCGCGGTAAAGTCTTTAAAAGAAAAACTTAATCTTAAAAATATGCCTATGCGCATGGAATGTTACGATATTTCAAATATTAGCGGGACAAATAAAGTTTGTTCGATGGTGGTGTTTAAAAACGGAGAAGCAAGCAAAAAAGATTACCGCAGCGAGTATGTTTCCCTCCGAGAGGTTTGCTCCGAACACTATTGAAAGGAGTATCGCCGGAAACCTGCCGAG
>CALVNU010000015.1 GCA_944349915.1 uncultured Clostridia bacterium
ATGCCCTCTTTATATTTTATAAATTTTTAAAATATAGGAGATGATTATTATGAAAATGCTTATAGAGCTTTATATAACATTTTTCAAAATGGGCTGTATTGCATTCGGCGGAGGATATGCCCTTTTGCCTATAATACAAAGAGAGATTGTGGAAAATAAGAAGTGGGCAACAAATGAGGAAGTAATAGATTATTTTGCAGTAGGACAGTGTACACCAGGAGTAATAGCTGTAAATGTATCAACATTTATAGGTTATAAAAATAAAGGAATTATAGGAAGTTTAGTTTCAACTTTGGGATTTATATCACCTTCAATAGTTATTATAGCTGTTATAGCATCTTTTCTCAGTGAATTTTCACATCTTGCTATTGTAAACAATGCTTTTGCAGGAATAAGAGTGTGTGTCTGTGTTCTTATATTTAATGCTGTAATAAAAATAGGAAAAACGGGAGTTAAAGACAGTCCAACTCTTATAATATGTCTTATAGTATTTTTTATAGCTGTTGCAACAAATGTTTCACCTATCATTTCTGTAATTTGTTCAGCCTTTGCAGGAATAATTATAAAATCAATAAAAAAGGGGGAAGATAATAAATGAGTGAATTGATAACACTTTTTATAGAATTTTTTAAAACAGGTCTTTTCTCAATAGGTGGAGGAGCTGCCACAATACCTTTTTTATATAATATTTCTGACAAAACAGGTTGGTACACATACACTGATTTGGCAAATATGATTGCTGTTTCAGAGTCTACACCGGGAGCAATAGGTGTTAATATGTCAACATATGTAGGATTTATAACTCATGGTGTTATAGGTTGTCTTATATCAACATTTGCTCTTGTTTTGCCAAGTATAATAATAATAGATATTATTGCTGGAGTTTTGGAAAAATTCCAATCAAATTCTTATGTTAATAAGGCCTTTTATGGTCTTAGACCAGCTTCAACAGGTCTTATTGCAGCAGCTTGTTTTGAGATTGTTAAAATATCTCTTATAAATATAGAAGGATTGTTTTCCGGTGGAATTATGGAGTTTTTTAGATTTAAAGAGATAGTTTTAGCTGTTGTAATATTTATACTTATAAAGAAATTTAATAAACATCCAGTATTTTATATAGCATTTTCGGCAATAGTGGGAATTATATTCCAGTTTGCCGCTTAAATATTTTTTGAAAGGAAGATTTTATGGATAGCAGAATAGAAATTTTAGCAAAAAATATTGTCAATTATTCTTGTAGTGTAAAAAAAGGCGACAATGTGCTTTATGCAAAATATAGCGGAACAGAAATTACTTTAGATGACAAAAAATATGTGGTTGTTCGTCAAAGTGATATTCTGGCTGTTATTGAATAAGGAGGAATTATGGCAAAAAAAATTATTGAAGGGGCGCAGGCTCGTAAATCACTTGAAAGAGGTGTTGACAAACTTGCAAATATTGTAAAAATAACTCTTGGACCTAAAGGACGCAATGTTGTTCTGGGTAAAAAATATGGCTCACCACTTATTACAAACGATGGCGTTACCATTGCCAAAGAGATAAGTCTTGATGACCCTTTTGAAAATATGGGAGCAGAACTTATCAAAGAAGTTTCTATCAAAACAAACGATGTTGCTGGTGATGGAACAACAACCGCTTGCGTTCTTGCACAGGCGATTGTTAAAGAGGGCATGAAAAATTTTGCTGCAGGCGCAAATCCTATCATATTGAAAAAAGGCATCTTCAAGGCTTGCGACTGTGCGGTTATGGAATTGAAAAAAATATCAAAGCCAGTTGAAAATTCTATTGCAATCAAACAGGTTGCTTCTATTTCTGCAGGAGATGAAGAAATCGGAGATCTTATTGCAGAGGCTATGAAAAAAGTGGGCGCAGATGGTGTTATAACTGTAGAAGAAAGCCAAACTATGAAAACAGAATTATCTGTTGTTGAAGGTATGCAATTTGATAGGGGATATCTTTCTCCATATTTTTGCACAAACACAGAAAAAATGATTTGCGAACTTGACAATCCATATATTTTGCTTACAGACAGAAAAATTTCTAATATTCAAGAAATTTTGCCTTTGCTTGAGCAAATTGTAAAGCAGGGCGAAAAATTGCTTATTGTGGCAGACGATGTTGAGGCAGAAGCCTTGACAACTTTGGTACTAAACAAACTTCGAGGCACATTTAACTCTGTTGCTGTTAAAGCACCATCTTTTGGAGATAAAAGAAAGGCTATGCTTGAAGATATTGCAATTTTGACTGGCGCAACTGTTATCTCGGCAGAACTTGGATTTGATTTTTCAAAACTTACGCTTGACCTTTTGGGAAGAGCAAAATCTGTTCGCGTTGATAAGGATACAACAACAATTGTTGATGGCAGTGGGGAAAGCAAAAAGATTATTGACAGAATAAAACAAATTAAAAATCAAATAAAAGAGCAAACAAGCGAATACGAACTTGAAAAGCTCAACGAGCGTCTTGCAAAACTTTCTGGCGGTGTGGCAGTCATCAAGGTTGGTTCTGCAACCGAAGTGGAAATGAAAGAGAAAAAATTGCGAATTGAAGATGCTTTGGCTGCAACTAAAGCGGCAACCGAAGAAGGTATTGTGCCAGGCGGTGGTGTGGCTTTACTTAAAACTTCGCCTGCAATCAAAAAACTTATTGATAACTTGGACGGAGATGAAAAAACAGGCGCAAAAATTGTGCTTCGAGCAATAGAAGAACCTGTTAGGCAAATTGCAACAAATGCTGGTATTGACGGCGGGGTTGTGGTTAACAATATTATGCAAAATATTGACAAAACAGCATATGGATATGATGCTCTTAAAGGGGAATATTGCGATATGCTTGAAAAAGGCATTGTTGACCCTACAAAAGTCACTCGTTCTGCTCTTCAAAATGCTTGCTCTGTTTCTGCAACTATGCTAACAACGGAGGCTCTTGTTGTTGAAGTTGAAGACAAGACAACCCAAACACCAAATCAAGAAGATGTGTACTAAAACGCATCCGTTAAACAACAATATACTAAAAAATAATACTTACTAAAAAACGATATTTACTAAAAATAATGATAACTAAAAAAACTCGGCTTATTTCCGAGTTTTTTTTGTTATTAAGACCTTAAATTTTTAATTTTAAGTTTTTAATTTTAAATTTTTAATTTTAAGTTTTTAAGTTTAAGTTTTAGTTTTAACTTTGTTGTTTAAGTTTAAAAAGTTGAGCCATGCATTTTAAGGTTGCAATTAAAAATATAAACTTTAAATGCTAAATTAAAATTGTCAAAAAATTTTAAATTATTTTGATTTATAAAAGATTTTTGTCAACACTTTGAGCACAAGTGATTTTGGAAAGAATTTTTGCACTTGATATAGCACTTTGTTGCGAGCGCCCATAACATACTGGGGTTTAAGATGTTTTTTGGCTATTATTTTTGTCAAAATTTTTATGGCTTTGTCTAGGCTCATACGCTTGTCTTGTGCGTCATCTATTTTTTTTGCAGAAAGCATAATTGCATCATTATATCTGCTGTTGGTTTCAAAGTTTTTAACGCGATTTTTTGTGAATTCTGTTTTTATATCGCAAGGGCAGATTGCTGTAACTTGCAAATTTGTTTTGCACAGTTCCATACGAAGACAATCGCTTACCATACTTAATGCCACTTTGCTTGAGCAGTAGAACGCTCTAAAAGGCAGTGGAAAAAGTGCGCAGGCAGAAGAAATATTGATAATTTTGCCGTTGTCTGCCATAAGAGGAATTGCCAGTTGAAGCACAAAAGTTGCGCCAATAACATTAACTTCATATTCTTTTCTCAACTCTTCTTCACTTGTCATTTCGATTGCACCAGAAAGTCCAAATCCTGCATTATTGATAAGAATATCAATTTTTTTATATTTTTTTGCAATTTCGCCAAAAACTTGTGCTAAAGCATTTTTGTCGGAAACATCGGCACAAAAATCATCGTTAGACCTGCTTATGCCAACAACATTATAGCCTTTTGCTTGATAAAATTCTTTTAAAGCCTTACCAATTCCGCTTGAAGCGCCGGTTATTACAATATTCATCAAAATTCTCCTAATTGTTTTACTTAAAATAGTATATAATAAAATTGTAAACTTTCAAAATAATTTGACTAAATTTTTATTTTTGATTATACTTGTATTTATCTAGAGAGGTCGTTTATGAATAATACTAAAAAATGGCTTTTGATTGTGGCAACAATTTTTATGATTGCTGGCATTGGATATGATATTTTTTATGTGGTTACCTATTTTATGTATCCAAGTCAATCTATGTTTGGGCTGTTTAATGTGATTTTTGTTATAATAACCATTGTCTTTATGATAACGGCTACTGTTTTGCTTATTTACACTTTGTGGGGGAATGGTAAACATTTTAAAGAAAGGTATCGCTATTTTATCACATCTCTTATTATTGCAATTTGCCTAAACCTTTTGTCCGTGTCTACAATTTTGATGATAATTTCAATTTATTTCAATGATTCTGTTTTTGTTTTTCCAGACAAACAAAAGACACAAAATCAAGACAAAAATGTTGTCGATGTTTCACCAGAAACCACGCCAAGTGAAAAAGAGATGAAAATTCAAGCCTTGCGAAAAATGAAAGAAGAAGGAAAGATTTCGGAAGAACAGTTTCAAGAAGAACTTATGAAACTTTTATAGGCAGATTTTAAGTTTTTGAAATTTTTACAAAAGTTTTATTTTGAAAATATTTTAGAAAATTTTCTAGACTTATTTAAAGAAATAAAAAAAAGGAAGAAAATCAATTCTTCCTTTTTGTTTTAAAAAAAGTCGTCAAAATTTTTGAAATGTCATCTTTATATGTTTGGTCAAATTCAATTTCGGTGTGATGATTTAACCGATTGCTTTTCATAATTTGTTCGCACAAATTTTCACCAGAGGTTTTTTCATGGCAACCATAAACCAGTTTTTTTATTCTAGCGTTTGCAATAGCACCTGCGCACATAGGGCAAGGCTCTAGAGTTACATAGATTTCGCATTCATCAAGTCGCCAAGAATTTAGTTTGCGACAGGCTTTGTCTATCGCAACAATTTCTGCGTGTTTTATTGCATTTTGGCTTTTTTCTCTTATATTTCTTCCGCGAGCAATCACTTTTCCATCTTTAACAATAACAGCGCCAATTGGCACTTCATCTTCTGCCAGCGCTTTTTTTGCTTCATTCAAAGCCATTTCCATAAAATTTTTCATGATTTTATTTTACAAAAAATAATTTTTAAAGTAAAGCATATTTGTTGTTTTTTTGATTATATTGTTGTATAATTGAAGAATGAAAAATCAAAATAACCAAATCAAAGACGCAAAAGTTTTTGAAAAAAGAAATTTCTATACCGAAGATGACAGTGGCAAAGTTTATATTATTAGTTTGCTTGCGCCCGTGCTTGTTTCTTTGCTCATCTTTTTGGTTGGAAGTGCAATAATTTCTGCAGTAGGGCTTGACCTTGAAAGTTCATTAAATTCGTTATGGTTTAATATTATTAGCTCCTTTTTAACTTCACTTACATTTCTTGGTGTATATCTTATCTACAACAAGGTTTGCAAAATTGATAATAGGGCGGTGGATTTTAATTTTAAAATTGGCTATAAAGACTATTTGATTGCAGTTGCAATGGGGATTATTTCTCTTTTTGGATTTCAACAATTAATTTCACTTATTGATATGGGCTGGGTTGCCCTTGGGGTTGTTCCGCAACAACTGGTCATCTCAAGTTTTGGCATGTTTGCATTGTACACTTTTACAAGCGCAATCACACCAGCCATTGTTGAAGAGATTGTATTTAGAGGTATGATTTTAAATGGTTTGCGCACAAAGTTTAATGATATTAGTGCAATCTTTTTGTCGTCATTAATGTTTGCTCTTATGCACGGCAATCTGCAACAACTTGTCTATCCTTTTGTTTTAGGGTTGATACTGGGGTGGCTTAAACTGCGCACAGGTTCGGTTATTCCTTGTATGATTGTGCACTTTACAAGCAATTTCCTAACAATTTTGCTTACCTATCTAGGCTTAAACAACTCCCTTTCCATATCGCTTGAGTGGTGGAGAATTATTTTGGCAATTTTGGTTGCTGGAATTGTTTTTGTTGTGGTTTATTTGCTAGACCGCTTTGTTTACAAACATAAAAGCAAAACAATAGTGGAAAAGAAAGAGGTTAAGATGTCTTTATTTTTATGGGTGTCGCTTGCTCTTTCCGGAATAATCTTTCTTTATAATGTTGTTGCACTGTTTGTTTAACAGTTTGTCATTTTTTTCATTATTTTAAATATGATATTTAATGAGCAAATTAATTATTTAATTTTAAACTAGGGGTTTTATGACTTTAAAACAAAAAATTTCAACAAAAAGCCTTCTATGCTATTTTGTGATTGT
Source organism: uncultured Clostridia bacterium (assembly GCA_944349915.1). Taxonomy (GTDB): domain Bacteria; phylum Bacillota; class Clostridia; order Christensenellales; family UBA1242; genus Caccovivens. The sequence goes on from CALVNU010000015.1 coordinate 6,392, forward strand.
TATCATTTTCGCTGTAACCAGAATGCTGTCTGCATTCGGTGTTTTTAGCGCACTTGGACAAGATGCAGAGTATATCTTTAATGTTGTTATACAACTGGGAGTGCTGTTTGGGTTGTCTGTGCTTCTGTTTAGTGGCTTAACAAAAAACAAGATAAAAGACACTTTCAAGTTTTTTGGATACAAAAAAATTTCATTAAAAGCGGTTTTGATTGCAATAGCCATCGGTATTGTTGTATATTTCTTAAATGTTTTTGTTTCGTCATTTTTTAACACCATCTTATCACTTTTTGGCTATTCTTCAACTTCATCATCTGTAACTTTGACTTCTTATCCATTTTGGCTTTTTCTCGTCAATGTTTTGGTCTCTGCTGTTTTGCCAGGCATCTGTGAAGAAACTGCGCATAGGGGAATGCTTCTTAAAGGCACAATGGGGCTGGGACAAAAACAGGCATTGATTTTGTCTTCTTTGTTGTTTGGTTTTATGCATATGAATATTGAGCAATTCTTCTATGCAACCCTTATTGGATTTTTAGTCGGTTACCTTGCCATTATCTGCGATTCTATTTATCCAGCAATGATTATTCATTTTATGAACAACTTTTTATCAACTTTTATGGGCTATTCTTCTTTTAATCATCTTGGTTTTGAAAATATTTTAAATGGCTTTAATGTTGTGTTGCAACGCTCATTTATTTTAGGCCTTTTGCTTATTGTTATATTTATGGTTGGTCTGGGAATGCTCCTCAAAGTTCTTGTTAAGATGCTTTTTAAAGAAACAACGGTAAAAAACATGGCAAATTTGCAAGATAGGCTTATAAAACAAATTCAAAAGGAAAATTATATAAAAGAACTTGAACAAACCGCAAACAACCAGCAGGTTGAAACACAATATACAATTTCTTTTGACCAATTTGACAGACTATACAAACAAAATAATGTTGAACTTGGTTTGATGTCCGATATTGAAAAGCAAACTTTAAACGAACCGCCTTGTAAAACAACTTTGTTTGCAAAATTCTTGCTTGCTGGAATTTTTGTTGTTGCTGTGGGAGTAACAATCTTCACATTTGTTTGGGGGGTGATTTGATGCTAACGATAAATCTTGTTTGTGTTGGATCTTTAAAAGAAAAATTTTGGCAAGAAGCAGACAGGGAATACAGAAAAAGGCTTTCGAGATTTTGCAATCTTAATATTTGTGAAATTGAAGAAGGAGAAGGAGAAACAGCCAAAATCCTTTTAGTTGAAGGTAAAAATATTATAAGTCATATAAAAGGCACTCCTTACCTTATGGCAATAGATGGTAGAGCGGTTTCAAGTGAAGAATTTGCAAAAGAATTAAACGATTTACAACAGTTTTCAAGCCAAGTAACTTTTATTATAGGCGGTTCAAACGGAGTGAGTGATGAAGTTAAAAATAAGGTTGCAAAACATATTTCGTTTGGAAAAATAACTTATCCTCATAACATAGCAAGAATTGTTTTGTTAGAACAAATTTACAGGGCATTTATGATTAACAGCGGTGGAAAATATCATAAATAAGACAAACTGTTTTCCTTTTGAAGACTTAAAATAAAGCAAATTTTATGATGTGAATATTCAAAGAACATTAAAAAATAATATTGCAAAAATTGAAGCAAATAGTATGGTAAAAATTGCAAATAATGGAAGATGTCGGAGCATAATTCACTTCCTATAATGTCTGTCAAATTGTTCAAGTCTATCTTGACTTTCTTCTGTTTTAACAGTTTGGTCTTCTTGATAGGGCGATTGACTTATTTGATATGGTGTTTCGCTTGTTTTATAAGGTTGTTGGTTTTCTTGATAATGTTTGTGGTGTGGCATTTCTTCTCCCGCCTCAACAGACATATTTTTTCCTGCTTTTTCAATGTTTTTAGCAAGATTTTTCTTGTTTTTTCTTGAAAAAACTGCAATAGTGCCCTTGCCTTTGATAAGTTTAAAAACAAGCACAAGGCTTGAAAGCCCAAATAAAATATAAAATATTCTAGAAAAAATGCTGGCTTGATAGCCAAAAATTCCTGCAATAAAATCATATTGAAAAAGGCCTATCATAAGCCAATTTACCGAGCCCACTAGAGTTATCAAAAAGGCAAATATTGTAAACATTTTGCACCTCGCTTCATATAATATCTTCGTTTAAAACAAAAAAATTCATTTTAAAGATGTAAAAAAAGTTGACTATTTTTTCAAATTGTGTATAATACATTTTGCACGCTTTGAAACTAAAAGGAGTTGGACATGGAAAAACACTATCTTACACCTGAAGGAAAAAAAGAACTTGAAGAAAAACTTCGATATTACAAAACGGAAAAAAGAAAACAAGTAACCGAGCAAATTGTTAGAGCAAGAGAGTTTGGAGACTTGTCGGAAAATAGCGAATATGATGCAGCAAAAGAATTGCAAGCCCAAGTTGAAGCAAAAATTGCCGAAATGGAAGACATTCTTTTGTCATGTCAAATTATCAATAAAAAGGATATCAAAAAAGACGAAGTTTCTGTTGGCTCAACTGTAAAACTTTATGATGAAGAATTTGATGAAGAAATTGAATACAAAATTCTTGGCACAACAGAAAGCAATCCAGCAAAGGGGATTATAAGCAATCATTCTCCAGTTGGAAATGCTCTTTTGGGACACAAGGTGGGAGACAAAATCTCAATCAAACTTCCAACAGGAATTGTAAACTACAAAATTCTTGAAATTAAATAATTAAATTGCATAAAAATATATAAAATTATTTGCACAATGTGATTAATTGTTGTATAATTAAGAAAAGTTGGCTAAATTATGATGTTTAAAAATTCAACAAGACTTTTATGTGCAAATTTCGACAAAGTGTGGAAACTTTTGGTTTACCACATTCTTTGCTTTGCGCTTTGTTTTGGCTTGCTCGCAATCTTTTATGATTTTTTTGTGGGCTACATTGTTTCTGCATGGGAAAACGCTTCGCTTGCAGGGGTTTTTACTTCGGGCACCTTTTATGGCTATAGTATAGCAGATGTTCTGCATGGCTTTACGCATGCAATTTGGGGATTTTTTGCAGGTATTTTTACAGCAAATGTGGGGATAGGAATTTATTTCTGCATAATCGTGTTTTATCTTCTTCCTTTCTTGCTTAATATTGGCAAATATGTTATTGATGAGATGATGTATGGCTTTATGGCTTCTGCACAAAAACAATCTTTTACAGCAACATTTTTGCGTACTCTTGCAAAATCAACTCAATTTGCATCAATCAAAACCCTCTTTGCAATTCCATTCAATGCTTTGATTTGGGCATCAATGTTTGGGCTTTCTATTATTCAAAATGAGGCTTTTTCTTATATTTTGCCTCTTGCTTTTGCCATAATTCCAGCGCTGTTTTTTGCCTTCCGACAAACTTTCAATGCCGGCTGGGCTCCTGCCATGATTGTTTATGATGTAAATGTGTTTAAAGCATTTGGAATTGGTCAAAGAGCAATTTTAAGAAGAGGCGCAAGGGTTTATTCAACCGCTTTTGTAATCTATTTGCTTGTCATTGTTTTATCACTTATCCTTGGCGTTTATGCCATTATTATCATTTTGCCGATAATCATGCCATTTAGTCATATTTTTGAGATGACAGCATTCTTTTCAAGCCAGGGTATGAGATTTTATGTTGACCTTGACACCATATTGACACCAAAAAAACTTGAAGAAGTTGACAAAATAAGTAAGGCTAGATTTATTTTATAATTATTAAAATTTGCCTTTTTAAAATCTTTTTTTTGTTAAAGATTTGTAACTATTTCAAGAACTTGTTGCTTATTCAAACGGTGATGCTATGCGAGAGCATAGAAAATTCGCATGAATTTTAAAAATTTTATGCCAATAAAATTTTTGCATCACAAGGTTTGTATTATAATTTTTACATCAAAATTAAAAAATTTTTATTAACCACTTTAAAATCATTTTTTAACATGAAAAATTTATTTGCTATATTTTAAACAAAATATGACAAATTTACAATATATTCAAAAAATTGTTCAATAAGATTGGACATTTTCTTTGAGGAATAAATTTTAAAAAGGAGGACAAATTGAATAATAACAAATTAAAAATCACCTTTCTTGGCGGGGTAGGTGAAATCGGAAAAAACATGACCGCTTTTGAATATAACAACGAGATTATTATTGTTGATGCAGGGCTTACATTTCCTAGTGATGATTTGCCAGGTGTTGATATTGTTATTCCAGATATAACATATCTTCTTGCAAACAAAGATAAAGTTAAGGCAATTTTGCTTACTCATGGACATGAAGACCATATCGGAGCAATGCCGTTTGTGCTTAAACATTTGAATGTGCCTGTTTATGGCTCAAGACTAACACTTGCTCTTGTTGAAAACAAACTTAAAGAATATCCTAAAATCAAAATGAAAGCCATTGCCGTAAAACCTAGAAATGTTTTAAAACTGGGTTCTTTTGTTGTTGAATTTATCAAAGTTAGCCACTCAATTGCTGGGGCGCTTGCCTTGAGTATTTCAACACCAGCAGGCACGGTTGTGCATACAGGAGACTTTAAGATTGACTATGAGCCAATTGATGGCACAATGACTGACCTTACAAGATTTGCAGAAATTGGAAGAAAGGGGGTAAATCTTCTTTTATGTGAAAGCACAAATGTTTGCCGTAAAGGCTATTCTATGAGTGAAAAATCTGTTGGAAGGGCGCTTGAAGAAATTATAAAAGACCATGCATCTCAACGCATTATTGTTGCAACTTTTGCATCAAACATTCACAGAATGCAACAAATTCTTGACCTTGCAGAAAAATATAAAAGAAAGGTTGCTTTTACCGGCCGTAGCATGCTTAATGTTAGCGAAACAGCAATGAAAATTGGCGAACTTAAATTCAATCGCGACAACATTGTTGATATTGAAAAAGTTGACAAAATGGATGATAAGGAAGTTCTTATCATGTCAACAGGTAGCCAGGGCGAACCTATGAGCGCGCTTACAAGAATGGCGGCAGGTGAGTTTAAAACTGTAAAATTAAAGCCAAATGATTTGGTTATTCTTTCTGCATCACCAATTCCAGGCAATGAAAAAAATGTTTACAATGTTATCAACGCCATTTACAAGCAGGGGGCAGATGTTATCTATGACGAACTTGCAGATGTGCACACTTCTGGACACGCATGTCAAGAGGAGTTGAAACTTATCCATAGCCTTGTAAAGCCTAAATTCTTTATTCCAATCCATGGTGAATACAGACACTTGAAAACCCATAAAGAAATGGCTATGGCTCTTGGACTTGAAGAGAGAAATATCATTTTGCCAAGCATTGGAATGCAAGTTGAACTTGGACCAAATTCTTTAAAACAATGTGGATTTGTTACTGCTGGGCAAAGACTTGTTGACGGCATGGGTATTGGAGATATGGACAGCAATGTTTTAAGAGAAAGAAAACAACTTTCCGAAGATGGTATTTGTGTGGTTTGTGTTAATATCAACAATGTTGCAGGAGAAATTACGAGCGAGCCTTTTATCATCACACGCGGTGTTGTTTATGCCGATGAACAAGAAAGTTTTGTTCAAGATGCAAAGGCAGCAATTATTGCATCGCTAAAAGAGATTGATTTGAGAGGGGTTGAGCCTTCTGTGATAAAACAATCTTTAAGACGCAATATTTCAAACTTTATCTTTAAAAGAACAAAACGCAGACCTATGATTTTGACTATAGTTACTTTGGATTGATTTATGTTTGAAGAAATTGAAAAATATGCACAAGAAAATTTTGTGCCGATTATAAGACCGCAAACAAGAAAAATCTTGATTGACGAAATCAAAAAAGCGTCGCCAACCAAAATTTTAGAAATCGGTTCGGCGATAGGTTATTCTGGTCTATGCATGCTTGTTGCTTCTTCTGCCTATCTTGTTACTATTGAAAAAGATGAGCGCAGAGCAAAATTGGCAAAGCAAAATTTTGAAAGATATAATCTTCAAAACCGTGTTGAAATTTTTAACGACGATGCCTTGGTGGTTTTAAATCAACTTGTTGCACAAAAAGCGCAGTTTGATTTTGTTTTTCTTGATGGGCCAAAAGGGCAGTATCAAAGGTATTTGCCTTTGATTTGCAATCTTCTGTCAAAGGGTGGCATACTTTTTGCCGATAATGTTTCTGTTATGGGGTTGGTAGATTCAAACGAGCCTATCAAACATAAACATCGAACAATGGTTGTTAACATGCGAAATTTTTTGCATGAAATGCAAGCATCTTCACAATTTGAAAGCAAAATTTTAAAAGTTGAAGACGGCATTTTGATTGCTAAACGAATTTAAATTTTTTTATTTAGGGAAAATAGAAAAATAATACATTTTTAAATTTGTTAGATAATATAAGAAAATGAGCAGGAAAGAGTGGCTCATTTTTTGTTTGCAATTTTTATGATTTTTTTTAAAAACTTTAATTGCAAAAAGAATTGCAACAAAAATCGATAAAATGGCTATTTTAAGTTGTATTTTTTTTATAATTTTGCTACAATAATAGCATGGAATTTGAAGTAAATATTATCAAGTTTCTTCAATCTGGGCTTTCAAATGGTTGGATTTCATTTTTTCAAGTGATTACAATGTTTGGAAGTTGGCTTGGACTTTTGATTGCGGTGATAATTATTTTTAGAAAGAAAAAATTACTGGCAGGGCTTTTGCTTTTGACATTTATTTTTTCTTTGGTTTTTAATGTTTTATTAAATATCTTGATGTGCAGACCTCGACCTTTTGAGCGTTTTTATTTTATT